>JAFEBC010001057.1 GCA_018266095.1 Deltaproteobacteria bacterium | reverse complement strand
TGAGGAGCCCCGCTCCGCCCTGCTTTTGCGTCGCCAGGAGCCCCGCAGCCACCTTGTGCCCCAGCGCCAGCCCTGACTCTCCATCGAATCGGTAGTGCAGCCCCGCGATCACCCTCCCCCACGCGGCCTCCTGCGCCAGCGCGTCTACGTGCGCCTTCTCCTCGGGCACGGCCGCCGCCAGGGCCTCCGACGCCGCACCCGACAGGCACGCGTGCGCCGACGGATAGCTGGGGAAGCTCGGCACGTGCAGCAGCGGCTTGACGTCCTTCGACATCATCGTGGGCCGCGCGAGCCAATGCTTGTACTTGGCGCGGAAGCACGCGATCGCCGCGTCGTGGACGCTCGCGTTCATGGCAGCCAGGAGCTTCGCGGCCTCGTGCGCGGGGAGCTTTCTGCGCGTGGCGATCTCGTCGGCGATGCCGTTCCACAGGCCCGGCGTGACCTCGCCCTTGGCCTTGCCGCCCCAGTGGTTCGCGTCGCGCGCCTGATCGGCGGTGCGCGCCTGCGACAGCCTCACCGTCTCGGCCAAGGCCGCCTTGAACGCAGGTGAATCCGCAGCGGGCGGGTCGGCTGGCGCGCCAGCGTCGACGGCGGCGGGCGCGAAGGGAGGCAGGAATTGGTCCTGGAAGCCGTCGATTCCCTCGCCGGCGAGCGGGCGCCAGACGGCGGTCCCGTGCGTCGGAAGCGAGGGCGCGTGGCTGCTCTCGGACTTGCCTGCGCCAGCGAGAACGGACGCGGCGATCGCGGCCCCGCGCTGCGCAGCCTCCTCGAGCTTCGGGGCCAACGCGGCCTCGCGCGAGAGCTCCCTCAGCGACTGCGCGCGCAGCTTGTCGATGGCGCCGGTGGCCTGCGGAAACGACCCTCTCAAGGCCGCGGCCGACGCGCCCACGATGGCTGCGTCCACGAGCGCACCACCGCGCGCGCCAGGCTCGCGCGCCTCCTCAGCCGCACCCGCCTTGGCCTGCGCGATCGACAGGAGCGCAAACATCCGGAACGACGGCGACTTCATGCCCACCGCGTGCTCGCGCGCGAACACATTCCAGCGCACAGTCACGTTCGCCTCGGCAGGCGCCTCGAAGCTCACCGGCGGCGCGCAGGCTGTCGTGGCGCAGTCGGGCGCGAGCGGCGCAGCGAGGACGACTCCGAGGACGATCGCGATCACGGACGCTCCTGGTGAAAGCTGCGCCGCTGCGAACTTGCGCGGCGAGTGCGGCTAGCGCTCCGGCTCGACGCGCCGGTGACACGACTCTTCGCCGCAGGTGTAGCAGGTGCGGCCCATCTGCTCCGGCGAGAGCACGCGGCGGTGGTTCTCGGCCACGACGCGGTCGTCGAGCAGCGCGCCCGTCTCCAGAGAGAAGGTGCGACGTCTCACACGATTTCCCCGAACGGGCCCCACCGGCGTGTCGAGCACCCGCTCGCCCTCTGAGGTGAGCTCCACCCGCTCCCGCATCGGCCGCTGGCTGCGCACGGACACGCGCAGCGTCCGCTCCTCGTGCGACACGCTCACGCCGAGCTGCACGGGCGCGTACACGGGCATGGAGCGCAGATCCACGTACGGCCAGAACACCGTGGCATCGAGCCCCCACAGCGCGCCAGGCCGCGGCGGCACGGCCTCCTGCGAGTGCCCGTGCCGCTCGACGATGGTGAACCCGAGCCGCACCGCCAGCTCGAACAGCGCGTTCGAGAGCAGGCACAGGCCGCCGCCGAGCGCGGGCATCAGGCAGCCGCCGCTGATCGAGAGGCCGTTCACGAAGCCGCGCGCCTCCGTCACGCGGCCCAGCGTGCGCCAGAACGAGAGCGGCTCGCCCGGCACCAGCACGAGGCCGTCGAAGGCCTGCGCGGCGAGCGACACGTTGGTCAGCTTGCCCT
>JAFEBC010001056.1 GCA_018266095.1 Deltaproteobacteria bacterium | reverse complement strand
CCTTGATCAGCGCCAGCTTCTCCGCCTGGAACCGCGGCACCACCGCCGAGATCGTCTCGCAGCCTTCGATCAGCTTGTCGTTCGGCGGCGCGCCCGCGTGCGGCGACTGGTCCTTCATCCGCTCGCGCATCGCGTCGCAGAACGCGTCCGCCTCCTCGCGCGAATCGAGCAGCGCCAGCGTGCCCGCGATCGACTTGCCCACCGCGTTCTGCCCGGCGTCGTTGTCCTTGTGGACCTGCTCGTTGCCCTTCACCGGATCGTTGCCGAGGTTGTCGAGGTTGCGCTCCATCGCCTGCGGCAGGTAGCGCACGAAGAGGACGCCGGACGCCACGGTGAGGAGCGCGAACGCGCCCAGGATCGCCGCCGGCCGTGCGAACAGCCCGCGCACGAAGCCGGGCACCGCCACTTGCTCCGGCGCAGGCCCGCCGCGCACCTTGAACGGGAACACCCGCTCCCAGAGCGTCAAGAGCGCCGGCACCAGCGTGAACGTCGCCAGCCAGCAGAGCAGCATCCCGACGCCGCCGATGAAGCCGAAGTGCCTGAAGCCGCGGTTGGCCGCGATGATCAGCACGCCGAACGACACGCTGGTCGTGGCCGAGGCGAGCAGGGTGGCCTGCGCCGTGGTCTGCGCAGCTTCCAGGCACGACTCGACGAGCGGCCGCCCGCGCTTGCGAAGCTGCTGCACGCACGCGAGATAGATGATGCCGTAGTTGATGCCGGTGCCCGCGACGATCACGCCCAGGAACGCCGTCTGCGTGTTCAAGTAGCCGATCACGAGCTCGGTGAGCCCGAAGGTCACCGCGACGGCGATGAGCGTGGCGATGCCCAGCACGCTGGTCGAGCGCAGGTCGCGGAAGAACAAGAGGATCGACAGGATCACGAGCGAGAAGCACACCGCCGCGGTGCCGAAGACATCGCCCGTGATGGCCGAATACTCCGAGAGGAAGATCACCGTCGAGCCGCCGTAGCCCACGCGCAGGTGGTTCGCGTCCAGCTCGGCCTGGTGCTTCGCCACCACGCCCTGGATCTGCTCCAGGAGCGCGCGCGCCTCGACCACGCCCAGGGAGGTGCCCGCAGGCCGCACGTTGAGCGTCAGCTTGCGCCGCGTGGCGCCGTCCATGAGGAAGCCGTCCTCGAACTGCTTGAACCGCTCGGCGATCTCGGCGCGCGGCAGCTTCTGCGCGGGGTCGAGCCAGCGG
>JAFEBC010001055.1 GCA_018266095.1 Deltaproteobacteria bacterium | reverse complement strand
TGATCACCTTGCCCGTGCCGGTGCACTGGCTGCACGTGCGCGAGAGCTGGAAGAACCCCTGCGTCATGCGCAATTCGCCCGAGCCGTGACACGTCGGGCACGTCTTCGCCATCGTGCCGGGCCGCGCGCCCAGACCCTTGCAGACCTCGCAGGCCTTGTGGCGCGGGATCTTGAGCTTGGCCTCGCTGCCGAACGCGGCCTGCGTGAAGCTGATCTCGAGGTCGTAGCGCAGGTCCGACCCGCGCGCCCGCCCGCCGCTCTGCCGACGCCCGCGCTGGCCGCCGAAGATCTCGCCGAACAGGTCCCCGAAGATGTCGTTGATGTTCCCGAAGTCCGCCCCGCCGCTGGCGAAGCCGGGCCCGAAGCCGCCGGGCGCCTGGTGGCCGAAGCGGTCGTACTTGGCGCGCTTGTCGGCGTCCGCGAGCACCTCGTACGCCTCGGCCACCTCCTTGAACTTCTCCTCGGCGGCCTTGTCGCCCGGGTTCTTGTCAGGGTGGAACTGGAGCGCGAGCTTGCGGAAGGCGCTCTTCAACTCTTGTGGGGTCGCGGTGCGGGCGACGCCGAGCACCTCGTAGTAGTCGCGCTTGGACATGGCCCGGGCAAAGTAACCGTCCGCTGCCGTGTGTCAATGGCGTAACCCAACCAAGGTTGAATCATCCGGCGCCGCGGGGCGTCTACAAGGGCAAGATGGAAAGATTCGTGAAATCCAATGGTTCAATCGCGCGCACGGCGCGGGCAACGGTCCGGCTCGCCCGCCTGGGGCTGGGTCTGTGGGGCCTCGTCGCAGGTGCGCTCACGGCTTGCGCCACCCTCCCGCCGCGCGAGCGCCTGGGCGACGCCAGCATCCGTTCGCTCAGCGACATCTCCGCCTCGCCGATGACCATTGGTGTGCAAACGGGTCGCGTCGTGTCCGGCAACATCGACTTCGCCCTCGACACAGACGGCTGCGGCCGCGGCCTGCTGGGCTCGGTCATGCTCGTCCTCTGCCCCAAGCAGGCTCCCCCCGCGCTCGAGCCCGGCGTCACCACCGAGCGCTGGGTGGGCGTGGGCGGCGAGGTCACCCTCGAGCTCGCCAAGGATGGCGAGTCGCTGCGCGCCGACGGCTACCTCAAAGGCCAGAGCGGGCAGACCTCGCAGATCGTGCTGCAGCTCCCCTTCGGCAAGGGCGCGCAGTGGGACGAACTGCGCAAGCACCCCATCTTGTATGTGGTCGCGGCCACGGTGAACGGCATCAGCGGGGAGGGCGGCCTCGCGTCGCCCTGAGTTCGCAACAAAAATGAAGTTCACCTGCGGCGCCTCCCGCGGGTCATCAATCGCAAGCGCTGTCGAAACACGATTTGCAAAACGAAGGAGAACGTCATGACGAGCTCACGCCTGGTTCGCGCCCTGCCGATCGCCTTGCTCTGCGCCTGCGCCGCCGTGCCCGCGCGCACGCACCTCGGAGACATCACGGTGCGCTCGCGCGAGAACCAGCTCTCGCCGCCGGTGACCTTGGGCGTACAGAACGGGCGCATCCTCGCGGGCGATGTGGACATCGTGCTGGAGACCGACGGCTGCGTGCGCGGGGCCGTGCGCTCGTCGATGGTGAGCCTGTGTCCGACCGCGCTGCCGCCGGATCCGTCGGCACCCGAGGGCACCAAGGCCGAGCGCTGGTCTGGGGCGACGGGCAACTTCGTCCTCGAGGTGGCGCCGGACGGCAAGACCGTGCGCGCCGATGGCTTCTTGCGCGGGCCCGCGCGCGGCCGGCGTCAGGTGGCGCGCGCCTCGAACGACGGCGGCGACAACACGCTCGCGGTGGCGGTGACCCTGCCCTTCGGCAAGGGGCCGGAGTGGGACGAGCTTCGGCAGCACCCTGCGCTCTACGTGGTCGCGGCGGCCCTGCGCGGCGCGCGCGGCGACTCGCTCCTCATCGTGCCGCTGGTCGAGCCGAAGAAGGACCAGAAGGACGAGGGCCCGCCGGTCGACACCGAGGACGCGCCCGCAGCGGGCACCAAGGTGACGCCGCAGACGATTTGAACCCAGGTCTGAATCCAGGTCTCAGACGATTTCCAAACTTGCCCGACTTGTGGTCCAGCCACCCTCGACCCACAACCGCCGGTAGGGCGCACACAACCAACGTCCGCCGCAGTGTGTTACGGCCATGTTCCACTCATCGATCTGTCCGATGCGATCCGACGTAAGTCTTTGACAACGTTCGAGGCATGAAGCGCCACCTGCCTCGAATCGCCGTCGTGCTCGCCCTGGCCTCGTTCTGCGCGGCCTGCCACAAGGACGGGCTCGCGAGCCTGAACTCGAACGTCAGCGCCCCCGGCGCGCTCGACTTCGGCATC
>JAFEBC010001054.1 GCA_018266095.1 Deltaproteobacteria bacterium | reverse complement strand
GTATTCGAGCGACGGCAAGCTGCTCGCGTCCGCGGACGCCGACGGCACGGTGGCCGAGTGGCTGCTGACCTCGGGCGACACCTCGCCGATGCGCGACGAGAAGGTGGCCTCGGGCGCGGTCGACGCCCTGCTCTTCTCGCCGGAGGCCTCGACGCTCTTCGTGGGCGGGCCCGACGGCCTCATCCAGGTGCGCGACGCGTTCTCGCTGGCGCTCAAGGCGCGGCTCAATGCGCACACGAACGCGGTCACGGCCTTCGCGCCGGGTCCCTTGGGCGCGACGATGTTCTCGGCCGGTCTCGACGGGCGCATCCAGGAGTGGGACATGCGGCTGGGCACGCCGCGGCGCGTGCTGCAGGACGAGGGGCCGCTGCGGTCGTTGGCGGTGAGCAACGACGGCGCGTGGCTCGCGGCGGGCCTGACGGAGGACCCGACGCTCGATGGCCTGCTCGCGCACGTCTACGATCAGAAGTCGGGCAAGCTGATGCGGCGCGTGCCCACGCTCACGGGCGCCGCCGGCGCGGTGGCGCTCTCGCCGGACAGCAAGTACCTGGCCATCGGCGACGCGCAGGGCGTGCTCCTCACGGGCCCGAACGACACCGACAATTGGAACCGCGTGAAGGACTTCACGGGGCCGATCACGGGCCTCGCCTTCCGGCCCGACGGCGTGGTGCTGGCCGCTGCGAGCCCGGGCGGCCATGTGGCGCTCATCGATCCCTCGTGGCACCGGCGCGTGATGATGATCGAAGCGGGCGTGGAGGTGCTGGCGCTCGCGTATTCGCCCTCGGGCCGTGAGCTCGCGCTGGCCTGCGCGGACGGCCAGGTGCGCATCTTCGACGGGACCAAGGGCGGCAAGGCGCGGCTCTCTGACGCGGAGTCACTGGCCGAGGAGCTCTCGGCGATCCTCGAGGCCGGCGACAAGACCAAGGCCACCGAGACCCTGGCGAAGGCGAACGCGGCGGCGCAGAAGTTCCCCAGCGACGCGGACCTCTCGTACCTGCTCTTCCGCGCCAAGATGCTCGCGCACCTCGAGCTGAAGGACCTCCTGGCGCAGCTCAACCGCACGCTCGCGCTCGAGCCCGAGCACTACGCGGCGCAGGTGACGCTGGGCATCATCGGCTACCAGACCGAGGACTACGCGATGGCCGAGCCGCACCTGGTGGCGGCCATCAAGATCGTGCCCGACGCGGCCGCGGCGATGCAGATG
>JAFEBC010001053.1 GCA_018266095.1 Deltaproteobacteria bacterium | reverse complement strand
TGGCGCGCAACGAGCCATCGACGCTCACGTACAACGGCCGCGTCGAGCACACGGCCGTCAAGGCCAAGGCGGGCGAGCTCATCCGCATCTGGTTCGTGAACGCGGGGCCCGGCATCGCTTCTCCGCACGTGATGGGCACGGTCTTCGAGCGGGTGTCGGCGAGCGGCAACGACAAGAACGTCGAGCGCGACGTGCAGACTGCGCTGGTGCCGGCGGGCGGCGGCGCGATGCTCGAGCTGCGGCTGCCGGAGGACGGGATGTACATGCTCTGCGATCACGACAACCTGCGCTTCCTCTCGAATGGCTTCGCGATCCCGCTCGAGGCGACGCACGGGGCCCACGCGCTGAACGCAGACCCCTGAGGCGTCGCCAAGCCCGCGCGGTGGCTGCGCAAACTCTGCGTCGCGCCCGGTCATCGCGCAGGGCTTGCACGGACCAGCGGGGAGGTTCATGCTTGGAGGTGCAGCATCGTGGATGTTCGGGCGGTTTTTCGTGGGGCACATGCATTGCACTCGGGGGAGCCATGCTCGACGTGACCCGGTCGGCGTTCGACTTCACCATTCAGGCAGGCGAGACCTCGCGCCGCCACCGCTGGCAGCCCTGATGCGCCCCTCGCGTGCAGGTGACGTGATCTCCTGGCCCGCTGCTGCCGCCGGCGCGCTCGCGACCGCGCTCTTGGCGGCCGGGATCTTCGCCGGCAGCCGGCGGCTCATCGATTTCGACGCGGCCCTGGTGGGCTACACCTTCGCCTGCCTCTTCGCGACCTTCGGGATCGTCTATCGGTACGCCTCGTGGCTGACCAAGCCGCCCACGCGGGTCCTCTTCCGCCGCGGCGTGCGGCTCCTGCTGCGCAGGCCCGGCGTGCTGGCGGGCGCGGCCTGGTCGCGGCTCGTCGCGCAGGACTTCATCTGGCGCCGGGGCGCTGCGCGCTGGCTCGCGCACATGCTCATCGCGTGGGGCTGCATGCTGGCCGCGATGGTCACGTTTCCGCTCGTGTTCGGCTGGCTCCACTTCGAGCCCGGCGCGCCCGGCACCTACCGCGTGGTGGCCTTCGGCGTGCCGCTCGTCGAGTTGCCCCTCGGCAGCGTCGCCGCCTGGCTCGTCCTGCGCGCGCTGGTCATCAGCTCCTTCATGGTCATCCCGGGCGTCATGCTCGCGATGGCCCGGCGCCTGCGCGACAACGGCGCGATCGCGGTGCAGCGATTCGCGCGCGACCTCTTGCCGCTCCTGATGCTCTTCGCCATCAGCGCCACGGGCCTCTTGCTGTGGGTGAGCTACGAGTTCCTGCACGGCACCTGGTACGCGGTGCTGGCGCAGATCCACGCGTTCACCGTGATCGCGACGCTCATCTACCTGCCCTTCGGCAAGCTCTTCCACATCTTCCAGCGGCCGGCCTCGCTGGGCGTCGCTGCCTATCGCGCGGAGGGCGCGCAGGGTGCCCAGGTGATCTG
>JAFEBC010001052.1 GCA_018266095.1 Deltaproteobacteria bacterium | reverse complement strand
GCCCGTCTTCGGGAGCGGCGGCAGCGGTGTGCGCGGCGCGGGCGGCTGCGCGGGCGCGGCCTCGTGCGCGTCGTGCGAGGTGCACGCCTCGGTGAGCAACAGGTAGCTGCCGAAGCCCAACGCCGTGTGCGTGAGGAACTGGCGCCGCGTCGTCATCGCGCGCGGAGTGTACGCCATGCGCGGCGGGGGCGGCGAGTGGGCGGGTGTGGGAGCGGAGCGGCTCGCGCCACGGGTTCAGTTCAGCGTCTTCGCGGGCGGGAGCGCGTCCACGAACTGCACGCGCATCCCCAGCGAGCCGAGCAGGGCGCCCAGCGACTTCCTCGCCGAATCCTGCGCGCGGGCCCGGAGCGCCGCATCTCCCTGCACCTCGCGCTCGAACGCGTCCTTGGCCTTGGCGAAGAGCTGTGAGGTCTCGGCGGCGTCGAGGTTTGAGCCGATGATCTCCGTCTCGCCCGGCTTCAGCTCGACCTGCGTGACCACCGGCGGCAGCACCACCAGCGCCGTCGAGCCGTCCACCACGCGCAGCCGCGCTTCGTCGAGCTTGCGCAGGTCGATCGACAGGTGCGCCTCGGCGAAGACGATGGCCTTCCCGTGCGGCTTGTGGATCGCCTCCTTCACCCAGTTGCCCAGATCGCCCCACACGGAGTCGCTCGCGGGCGGGTCGGGCGCGAACTCGACCTTCTTGTAGAGCGAGACGTCGAGCGTCTCCAGCTTGGCCGTCTCGCGCACTTTCTCGACCACGGCGGGCGTGTCGAGCGCCTTCACCTCCGGCTTGCGAAGCAAGATGTACGCGAGCAGCGCACCGGTGACGGCCGCGAACACCGCGAGGAGCAGGGCGAGCCAGAAGCGCATCATCGTGATCCGAAGTATATCGCCATCCGCAGGATCCACTGAGCGAGGACACCGATGGCAGCGAAGAAGGCGAAGACGTCCGCGAAGAAGGCGAACAATTCGGCCAAGAAGCCGAAGGTGCAGGCGAGCAAGGCGAAGTCGCTGGCGAAGCCGCAGGCCAAGAAGTCGGCCCTGGCGCCACCCGCGACCGAGCGCGTGTTCACCGGCACGCCCTGGGAGCCGCGCATCGCCTACTGCCGCGCCATCCGCAGCGGGGACCTCATCGCCGTCAGCGGCTGCGCGCCTGTGGCCGAGGGGGGCGGAATCCACGCGCCCGGCGACGCCTACGCACAGACGCTGCGCTGCCTGCAGATCGCCCTCAACGCTCTCGCCAAGCTGGGCGCGGGTCCGGAGCACGTGGTGCGCACGCGCATGTTCGTCACCGACATCTCGCGCTGGCAGGAGTACGGCCGCGCGCACGGCGAGGTCTTCGCGCAGCACCCGCCCACGACGTCGATGATCGGCATCTCGGCGCTCATCGAGCAGGGCATGCTGGTGGAGGTCGAG
>JAFEBC010001051.1 GCA_018266095.1 Deltaproteobacteria bacterium | reverse complement strand
GGTCTCCCCTTCGTCTGCGGGCAGCTCCATGGGCGCCTGGCCCGCCACCAGCACGAACATGCGCTCGACGTTGCGCGGGTCGTTCGGGTCCCCGTGCACCAGCATCCGCACCGCGGTGGGCATGCCGATGGCGCTCGCGGTGACGATCTCGAGCCAGACCTTGCCCTCCGCCGGCGCGGGCGCGAGCACCGAGAAGCGCACGCGGGTGGCCTCATGGCCGAGCAGCCGCATGCCGTACTCGACCCAGGCGCCGGGCGTCAGCCGCATGGGACCGAGCGCGTTCATCACCTCGGGTGGGCCCAGCTCGAAGAGGGTCTTGGGCTCATCCTCGTCCTGCGTGCTGCGGCCGCGGCGGATGGACTCAGGCACGTGCAGGTGTGCCCCCGGCTTCTTGCCGGGCTCTGGCGCGGGGGTGGCCTTGGTCTTCTCGTCGCTGGCCGGCCTGCCCTTCGCGGCCGCACTACCTTGCGGGGGGGCGTCCTCTCCGGCGCGCGCCGTCCCCGAGAGGCCGCCCAGCGCGCACACCAACGCCCACGCAGCCCCGAGGCGCACGCGCCTCCGCGAGGTGGCCCCCGCCGCTGTGGACCTCCGCAGACCTGGAGTGGCAGCCGACATCGCCATCCATGCTACTCGATGCCTCGCGGCGCCCTCATCCTCCAACCGGACGCGGCCTGACGCATGACCGAACCCAAGCGGCCTTCCCTCCTCCTGCGCGCGCTCAACGCCGTCGTCTACGGGGGCTTTGCCGCGCTGGGAGCGGGCCTGGTCGGGCGCCCGGCCGCGCTCTCGCTCGCCGGGTTCGGTCTGGTCGCGCCCAGGCTCGCCTGGACGGTGCCCCTGGGCGGCCTGTTCGTGTTCCTCTTCGTCTGCCTCGCCGCGCTCCTCCTGCCGCACGCCTGGCCCCTCGCGCTGGGCCTGCGTGCGCGGATGGGTGAGCGGGCCGCGCTGCTCATCGCCGTAGGCCTCGCGTTCGCCCTGCGCATGGCCGTGCCCGCGCCGAGGCCACCCGAGGATCCGGGGCCGCTCCTGGTCGAGGCCCTGCGCGTGACCGCGAACGCGCTCGATCGCGACTACGTCAACGACAAGTCCTACCGGCCGGACGCCGCGAAGCTCTCGGCCGAGGTGGCTCCCCTCGGCCGCACGGGCTTCGTGCATCACGGGCGCCCGCTCGAGCTTCACGTCCAGGTCCTGGACGGCCCGGAGCGGCCCCAGGTCGCGCCCGTCGCCGCGCCGCCGGGGACCGTGCTCGTCTCGCTCTCGCCCGCCCGCCAGCGCGCCCTGGTGTGGGTCCTGACGCCCGACGGGCTCGCCGCCGCGCCGCTGCGCAAGCCCAAGGGGGCGCCGGTCATCGTCGTCGCGCGCTCGGGTTCGCATGGCTCGCCGGGCCGCGATCCGCTGATGCCGGACTACCCGGGCTGGCAGCCCGTGCACGCGCCGGGGGCCGAGTAGGCGCGCGCCAGGGGACTGCGGCCTGCGCTGTTCGATGCAAGGCGAGCGGACCGCGCCAGGCCTACGCGCCCGTGGCTTGCGCGAGCGCTCCTGCGAGGTTCCCCACGATGAGCTGCGCGCCCTTCGAATCCTTGACCTCGAAGCCGACTCCGCCGCCTCCACCGGGGCCAGCCTCCGTCCCGCCCTGCTCCGTCCCACTCGCAAACTGCACCCGCGAGGGCAACAAGAGCGGCTTCTTGAACGCGCACGTGAGCGTCCACGCCCCGCCGCGCCCGACGGTCTCCTCGTGCAGCGCCGCCGACGCCCGCGCGAGCGTCCACATGCCGTGCACGATCGCCCGCGGGAACCCGAAGGGCCTGGCCGTGAGCGCGGTCAGGTGGATCGGGTTGTAGTCCCCCGACACCTTCGCGTAGCGCCGCCCCTGATCGGCCGGCACCGTCCACTCCTGCGTCAGCGAGCGCACCGGCTCCGTCGCGACCTCGCCCGCAGCCTCCGCGCGCTTCTCCACCTTGCCCACGCCCGGCACGAGCACGTTCGTCTCCGCGCGCCAGCACACCTCGCCCTCGACACTCGCCTCGGTGTGCAGCGCGAACTCCACCCCGCGCCGCACCGCCTTCGACTCGCC
>JAFEBC010001050.1 GCA_018266095.1 Deltaproteobacteria bacterium | reverse complement strand
GCGCCGCCGTGCCCGCGACGTAGATCTTGTCGGCGGCCGTGGTGCCCTTGACCTTCACGTACGCGGTGCCGCCGTGGCCGGTGATGGCGATGCCCGCCGCCGAGCCGCCGGGGAGGAAGGCGCCGTTGGAGTAGTCGACGATGATGGAGCCCGTGTCGTTCAAGTCGATGGCGACCTGCGTGACGGTGGCGGTGGTGCCGCCGACCGTGGCGTTGGTGGAGCCGCACGCGAGCACGCGGCCGTTGGCGGTGAGGTTGTAGACGGTGCCGCCGGTGGTGGTCGGGCTGTTGGCGCGGCCGAGGATCACCGTCTCGTTGGCGGCGACGGGGAAGCTCGCGACCTTGTTGGCGATGGTGCACGTGCCCTGCAGCGAGGACAGCGCGTCGCTCACGGGAGTGCCGGGGAACGCGGGATCGTCGGGCGGCGGCGGCGCCTTGTTGGCGGCGGCGTCACCTTCTCCAGAGCACGCGGCGACGAACGCGATGAGAAGAATGGCCAGCGCCCGGACCCACGGGGTGGTGGTGATGGATCGAATCGACGGACTCATGTGGAACTCTCCTTCGGGGTCGCGAAGGCCCCTGTGGCTCGCGCAGGGCGAGGAAAATGGAAGTCTTCGATGGGGTTATCGACGCGCCTTTTCGCGCGCTTAAGCACCTGCCGCGCCAACTCGGGAGCAACCGGTTGACGTCAGTTTTCTGACGAGGGCGAAGTGCCTGATCTCACAGGGCGCGAGACGGCGCGCGGCCGGTCGCGGTCAGCGGAACCTCGACGCTGATTCGTGTGCCATTTCCTGGCGAGGAGCGGACGGTGAACTTCCCGCCGAGCCAGGTGACGCGCTCGCGCATGCCGATGAGGCCGAGGCCTGTGTGTGAACGTGGGAGGTGCTGATCGAAGCCGTCGCCGTCGTCTTCGATCTCCAGGCAGATCGAATCCGATTCCGAGCTGAGCGCGATCGAGGCCGCCTTCGCGTTCGAGTGGCGCAGCACGTTGCCCACCGCGGTCTGGGCGATGCGGAAGAGCGCGATGCCGACCTCGGGCGGCGGGGTGGGGCCGTCGAGCGACACGCGCAGCTCGAACTTGCACTGAGAGGTGGACGCGCTGCTGGCGAGATCCTGCAGCGCCGCGGAGAGGCCGAGCTTGTCGAGCGAGCCGGGCCGCAGATCGTGCGAGAGGCCGCGCACGTCCTCGATGATGCGCGCGACCAGGTCCTGCAGTTGTCCCATGCGCTCGTGCTGCTGCTGGGTCGCGTCGCGCTGCAGGTCGGCGAGGCGCAGCGCGACCGCCACCAGCGACTGGCCGGCGCCGTCGTGGAGCGCCAGGGCCAGGCGGCGGCGCTCATCCTCTTGCGCGTGCGCGGAGGCCACGGACAGCTCGCGTTGTTCGCGCTGCGCTTGCTTGAGCTCGGTGATGTCGACCGCCACGCCGATGCCGCCGATCACCGCACCGCCCGCGTCGCGCAGCGGGGCGTAGGTGGTCTGGAAGTGCACCTCGCCGATCGAGCCCTCGCCGACGAACTCCTCGCCGTCGAGCACGCGGCGCAGGTCCTCGCGGATCCACTCCACGCCCGGATAGATGTCGTCGATGTTGCGCCCGATGGCCACCGCGGGGTTGACGTCGCGCAGCGAGAGCAGGCCGCGGCCCTCGACCAGGATGATCTTGCCGGCCCGGTCGATGGCGACGAGCACGATCGGCGCCGCGCCGAGCACCGCGCGCAGCCGCTCCTGCGTCTCCTGCAGCTCCTGTTGCGCGGCGAGGATGCGGGCGAAGCCATCGGCGTTCTCCAGCGCGGCGCCGGCGACCGCGGCCACAGTCTCCGCGAGCTTCTCCTCGACTGGCCCCAGGAGCTGACCCACCTGGCGGCTCTGCGCGTACACCAGCGCCGCGACGCGCCCGCGCACCTGGATGGGCACACAGAGGGCCGAGCGCAGGCCCGCGAGGAGCGCGCTGTCGCTGACCGCGAGCTGCGCCTGGTCGGCGCCGAGCACGACCGTCCTGCCCGAGGACAGGCAGTGCTGCACCAGCGTGTGGCTGTAGTCGAACGCGCCGGGACGGCCCTGCGCCACGCGCGGCTCGGTGGAGCCTTCGTCGACCACCAGGACCATGCAGGCCTCCGGGCGCAGCAGCTTCTCGATCGCGTCCAGGACCGCCGCGTGGATCGCCTCCACCGAGAGGGCGCTCGCGATGAGGCGGCTGCTCGCCAGCATCTGATCGAAGCGGTCGACGAGCGAGGGCGTGACGGGCGCCTTGTCGTCGGGCTCGGGCAGGCGCGCCTCCAGCGGTGCGCTCGCGGTGTCGGCGAACTCGGCCTTGGCCGCCGCGAGATCCTC
>JAFEBC010000104.1 GCA_018266095.1 Deltaproteobacteria bacterium | reverse complement strand
CCAGGACGAGGTTCGCCGTCCCCGGCACCGGCACGCGGCGCGCCTCGGCCTTGGCCTGCCCCGTGGCCGTGGCCTCCGCGCTGTACATGCCGGGCGTCAGGCCCTGCACCTTGAAGTGACCCGTGTTGTCCGAGAGCACCACCACGCGCTCGTCGGGCGGCGCGTCGGCGTGCCCAGTCATCATGCGCATGCGGCGGCGGCCACCAGAGGCCCCGCTCGGCGAGAGCGTCACCTGCGCGAACGGCACACCCTCGCCCGACCCGCGCACCACCGTGCGGCCCTCGAGCGTGCTCCCCTCGGCGAGCGAGAGCGCGACCTTGGTGAGCTTCTCGCCCTGCGGCCGCACCACGTCTTGCGTCACCGGCGCGAAGCCCTCCGCGTGCGCGGTGACCTCATAGCCGCCCGCGCGCGCGAACAGCCTGGCCTTGCCGTCCTTGTTGGTCTTGGCCACGCCCGCCAGCCGCCACTCGGTGAGCGAGGTGTTCGGATCGCGCTCGCCGCGCAGGTACAGGCGCACCTCGGCGTTCGCGTGCGGCTGCCCGCGGCCCGACACCGTGACCTCCAGCGCGCCGTCGGCCTCGGTGGCCGCGCGCTCGAGCAGCGGCGTCAGCCACTGGCGCTCCTTCGCCTCCTGGCCCTTGGCCTCGCTCGCCTCCACGCGGTGCGCGCGCAGCTCGCGATCGGCGCTCCAGGTGGTCGTGCCCGCCTGCACCGCCGGCTCGGCCTCTTGGGGGAGCGCGGCGATCGGCACCGTCTCCGGACCCGAGGCGCGCAAGAACCACAGCGCCCCCAGCGCCAGGATTGCCACCGCGATCATCATGGACTTGCGCTGCGTCATCGGAGGTTCCCCGCGCACACTTGCCAGCCGCACCTTGGACAGCCTAAATCTCGCACCTCTTCAGGGAGGCTGCATGCGCCGCGTGTGTGTATTTGCTGGTGCCAACGTCGGTAAGGACCCGGCATTTCTCGAAGCCGCCAAGGCCCTCGGCGCCGCGCTGGGCAAGCGCTCGCTGGGCATGGTCTATGGCGGCACGTCGATCGGCCTGATGGGCGCCTGCGCCGACGCCGCGCTGGCCGCGGGCTCTGAGGTGCAGGGCGTGCTCCCGCGGCTCCTGACCGGGCGCGAGATCGCGCACAAGAACATCACCGAGCTGCGCATCGTGCCCAGCTTGAGCGAGCGCAAGCAGGTCATGTGCGCGCTCTCGGACGCGTTCGTGGCGCTGCCCGGCGGCTTCGGCACGCTGGACGAGTTGTTCGAGGTGGTGACGATGCGCCAGCTCTCGCAGCTCGAGGCGCCCGTCGGCGTCCTGGACGTGAACGGGTACTACGAGAAGCTGCTCGCGTTCCTGGACCACGGCGCCGCGCTGGGCCTCATGTCCGAGCCGCTGTTGCGCTCGATCGTGGTGCGCACGTCGGCGGATGCGCTCTTGGATGCGATGACGTTGTAGCGGCGTCCGCATGGGCCGGCCCGCTCAGGCGCCCAGCGGCAGTTCCAGCTCGACGCACGCGCCGCCCTCGGGGAGGTTGCGCGCGCGGATGCCGCCCTTGTGCGCCTCGGCCACGCGCCGCGCCAGGGACAGGCCGAGCCCGTAGCCCTGCGCGCTCGCCCGCGCGCCGTCGCCGCGGAAGAAGGGATCGAAGACCTTCGGCAAGTCGGCCTCCTCGAAGCCGGGGCCGCCGTCCTTCACCGCGATGGTCACCTTCTGCTCGGCCGACGTGGCCTCGATGCGCACCGTCGTCTCCGGCCCGTACTTGCGCGCGTTGTCGACCAGCGTGTCGAGCGCGCGGGAGAGCAGCGTCGAATCGCCCTCCACCGTGAGCGCCTGCGGCGAGGTGAGCTCGATCTTCTGCGACGAGAGCGCCTGGGCCCGGTCGCGCGCCTTGCCGAGCAGCTCGCCGACGTTCAGCTTCTCCTTGCGCAGCGGCAGCGCCGAGAGATCCAGGCGCGCCGCGGTCAGCACGTCGGACACGAGGCGAGAGAGCTCCTCGACCTCTTCGCTGATGCCCGCGAGCCGCTTGCGCAGGCTGTCGCCCTCGGGACCCGGCGGCGGCTCCATCAGCTCGATGGCGATCTTCAGCCGCGCGAGCGGCGTGCGCAGCTCGTGCGACACGTTCGCCAGGAGCTCCTTCTCCGTGCGCCGCGTGGCCTCGATGCGCGCGGCCATCTCGTCGAAGCTGCGCGCGAGCCGGCCGACCTCGTCCTCCGCGTCGATGCCCGAGCGCGCCGAGAGGTCGCCGCGCCCGAACGCCTCCGCCGCCGCCGTCAGCGTCTCCAGCGGGCGCGTGATCGAGCGCGAGAGCGGGTACAGGAGCGTGGCCGACACGAGCAGCGCGCCGAACACGAAGAGGATGCTGCGCAGCGGCCAGCGGTTGCCCTCGGCGGGCGGCGGCAGGTGGATGACCAGCACCGCCCGGCTCTTCTTGAGCGGCGCGCCGGCGAACCCTGGGCTCAGGAACGTGCCGCCCTTGAGCGCCTGCTGCAGCGGCAGCTCGCCGGGCAACTGGATGTGCGTGCCGGCCTCGTGCAGGAGCTGACCCTCGGGCGTCAGCACCGCGACGTCGATGCCCAGCTCTTCCTGCACCTGCTCCAGAGCCTGCTGCAGCGCCTGCGGCTCGTCGATCGACGGCAGTGAGCGCGCGATGTGCGAGGCCACGCGCGGGCTGCCGCGGAAGTTCGGCCCCATCGTGTGCGAGAGCAGCGCCGCCACGCCCGTCGACACCAGGCCGATCGCCACCAGCACGCCGAGGAAGGCGAGGTAGAGGCGAACGTAGACCTTGATGCCGGGGCGCATGTCGGCCGGGGCCTATTGGCCTTCGCGGGCGAGCAGATAGCCCGCGCCGCGGACCGTCTTCACGTAGCGCGGGTGGCGGGGGTCGGCCTCGATCTTCGAGCGCAGCCGGCTCACGTGCACGTCGATGGAGCGATCGAACGCCTCATCCGCCCCGTCCTGCCCCTTGACCAATTCGAGGAGCTGATCGCGCGAGAGCACGCGCCCTGCGTTCTTGGCCAGCGCGCACAAGAGATCGAACTCGTGCGCCGTCAGCGACTGCCGCACGCCCTCCACCGTGACCTCGCGCGCGTCGAAGTCGATG
>JAFEBC010001049.1 GCA_018266095.1 Deltaproteobacteria bacterium | reverse complement strand
CTACTTCTTCCACAAGGCCAAGGAGGACGCCGAGCGCGCGGGGCAGGCGGCGCCCGACGACAAGCCCTTCCGCTACCTCGGGCCCAAGCCGCAGTCGCGCGAGACGGCGATGGTGATGATCGGCGACATGGTCGTGGCCACCGCGCGCTCGTCGGGCGAGGCGAGCCCGGAGAAGCTCAAGACCATCGTGGACCACGCCATCCGCGCGGTGGTCGACGACGCGCAGCTCGACGAGTGCGACCTGACGCTGCGCGATCTCGAGGGCGTGCGCCGCTCGTTCGTGAGCACGCTCAGCGAGATCATGGCCGCGCGCACCTCGCAGCCGCCGCCGGCGCAGCGCCCGAACCTGCGCATCCTCAAGGCCTGATCGCGCGATGAAGACCATCAACCGCAACGTGCTGCTGCTGGGCGTCGTGTCCCTGCTGGCCGACATCTCCAGCGACATGGTGATGCCGCTGTTGCCCGCGTTCCTGGTCACGCTCGGCGGCGGGCCCGCGTTCCTGGGCTTCATCGAGGGCGCAGCGGAGGCGACGGCGAGCCTCTTCAAGTACCTGAGCGGGCGCTTCGCGGATCGCGTGCCCAAGCTCTTGCCCATGACCATCGCGGGCTACGTGATCTCGGGCGGCGTGCGGCCGCTCTTGTCGCTGGCGGGCGCGCCCTGGCAGGTGCTGGCCATCCGCTGCACCGACCGCGTGGGGAAGGGCGTGCGCAGCTCACCGCGCGACAAGCTGCTCGCGGGCAGCGTGGACGAAGAGAAGCTGGCGGAGGCGTTCTCGTTCCACCAGGGCATGGACCACCTGGGCGCGGCGCTCGGCCCCCTGCTGGCGACGGGCATGCTCGTCCTCTGGCCCGGCGACCTGCGCCGCGTGTTCCTCTTCGCGGGCGTGCCGGGGGCGCTGGCCTGCCTGGCGCTGTTCTGGGTGCGCGAGTCGAAACAGTTGGCTCGCGCAACAGTTGACAAAGCCAACCAATCACCCGCCTCGGGGGCGGCGCGCCTGGGGGGCCTGCCGGTGGGGCTGCTCGCCGCCATCGCCCTGTTCACGCTCGGCAACTCGGCCGACACGCTGCTCCTCTTGCGCGCGCAGGAGTTCGGCGTGCCGGTCGCGCAGGCCCCGCTGCTCTGGGTGGCGCTGCACCTCGTGCGCTCCTTCGGCTCCTGGCCGCTGGGCCGCGCCGCGGATCGCCTCGGACGCAAGCGCTCGCTCTTCATGGGCTGGGTCTGGTACGCGCTCTGCTACGCCGGGTTCGCGCTGGGCTCGACGCCGCTGCACGCCTGGGTGCTCTTCGTCGCCTACGGCCTCGTGGCGGGGCTCACCGAAGGCGCGGAGAAGGCCCTGATCGCCGGGGCCGTTCCGCACGAGGGACGCGGCACCGCGCTCGGGATCTTCAACCTCGTGACCGGTCTGGGCGCGCTGGCGGCGTCGGTGATCGCGGGCCAGTTGTGGGAGCGCGTGTCGCCGCTCGCGGCGCTCGCTACGGGCGGGGCGCTGGCGCTGGCGGGGGCGCTGGTGCTGCTGCTGGCGCGATCAGGGCGCGCAGGCGATCCAGCTCCAACTGCCGCCCAGGCGTGACCATCGGGCGCAGCAGCCGCAGCGTGCGCTCGGCCAGCTCGGACTGCTCCGACTTGATGGCGCACACGGCCTGCATGCGCAGCGCCTCCAAGAGGAACAGGCGGCTCGGCAGCGCGCGCCCGAGCGCGTCGGCCGCGTAGGTCACGCAGGCGGGCCAGTCCTGGTGGTTCTGCAGTTGCTTCGCCAAGAGATACGCGGCGAGGCCGTCTGCGTGGTTGGCCAGGTCCAGGTCGCGCAGGCGCAGGATGGTGTCGGGCCCGGTGTCCTGCTCGATGAAGAGCTTGCGCAGCGTGGGCGCGGCGTCCGCCAGCTCGAGGCCGTGCACGCGGGCCTCCAGCGCGCGCCGCTGACCGTCGGGCTGCGGCAGCGCCAGCGCCGCTTGATAGCGAGCCCTGGCCTCGGCGAGGTCGTCCCGCGACCAGGCCTCATCGCCGCGATCGGTCAGCAGTTGGACGAGCTGCGGCTTGGCCAGCTTCGGGTGCGCGAGGAGCTCATCGCCCACGCGCGTCGCGCGATCGAGCAGCGCCCGGGCCTCCGCGGCCCCCTCCGGCGCCTGGGCCTTGCGCGCTTGCAAGAGCGCCCGCCGCAGCGCGAT
>JAFEBC010001048.1 GCA_018266095.1 Deltaproteobacteria bacterium | reverse complement strand
TGTACATGATCATCCCCCCGCTCGGCATCGTGACCGTGGCGGAGGGTCTCGTGCGCTTCGCCTTTCTGTTGTTCGCGCGCCAGCGTGACGACAAGGAGTGGTTCGCCGTGCTCGCCCAGACTCTCGAAGATCACGTGATCGTGTGCGGCGCCGGCCGCGTCGGGTTCCGCTTGTTCGAGCAGTTCCAGAAGCTCGGCGTGGCGATGGTGGTGATCGAGCGCAAGGCCGACGCGCCCTTCGTGGCCACCATGCGCGACGCGGGGATCCCGGTGCTGATCGAGGACGTGCGCAGCATCGGCGCGCTCGAGCGATCGAACCTGCGCAAGGCGCGCGCGATCGTCGCGGCCACCGATGACGACCTGGCCAACCTGAACATCGCCCTCGACGCGCGCCGCCTGAAGCCGGGCATCCGCGTGGTGATGCGCCTGTTCGACGACGACCTGGTGGCGAAGACGCGCGAGGCGTTTCAAGTCGAGGCTTTCTCCACCTCGGCGATCGCCGCGCCCGCGCTGGCGGTGGCCGCGCTCGACGGCGCGATCAAGAACTCGTTCGAGGTCGGCGGCAAGCTGGTGGTGATCGGCGAGATCCCGGTCGACGCGCGCCTCGCGGGCCGGAGCGTGACCGACCTGCGCAAGAAGGATCGGCTGCACGCGCTGAACCTGGTGCGCGCGGATCAGTCGATGTTCGAGCCCGCGTCCGAGGTGACGTTCGCGCTCGGCGATCGCGTCACCTTCCAGGCCACGCTGGACGACTGGCAGACGTTCCGCAGCGCGAAGTGAACGAGGGCCACTCCGCGCTGCGGATCGATCACTGCGCCGATGCACGCGGTGCGCGCGCGATCACAGGTTCAGATCGTACGCCACGCCCAAGTACACGACCGGGTGCTCGCTCTGGTCGCCGTTCAGGTTCGCGGCCACCGGCACCTGCGCCACCGCGCGCACGAACCAGTGCTCGTCGAACGCGTACGCCGCCGAGAGCGCGCCGTAGTAGACCTGCCCGCCGCTGTCCGGATCGGTGCTGCCGTCGCCGATGCGATCCTTGCCCGCCGAGCGGAGCTGCGCCTCCAGCGCAAGCACGAGGTTGTGCGTGTCGAGGAAGCTGCGCCGCAGGCCGAGCGTGCCGAAGATCGCGTTGCCGTACTGGAAGTCGCGCTCGTTCTTCCCGTTCACGCGGCCCGTGACGTTCGCGTACGCCACCCACGGCAGGTCGCCGTACACGTACGAGAGGCCGAACATGCCGTCCACGCTGCCGGTGCCGCGCTGCAGGTGCTCATCGGGCCCGTCGTCGCTCGAGATGCTCGAGGCGGGGATGAAGCCGCGCATCCCGGCGGCCGCCGAGCTCCCCGAGATCGAGTCGGTCGAGGTGCTCCCCGCCTCG
>JAFEBC010001047.1 GCA_018266095.1 Deltaproteobacteria bacterium | reverse complement strand
GGTCTTCGAGGCGCGCGATCCGATGCCGGAGCTCGCGCGGCCCCTGGCGAACTGGTTCCACGTCACGTCGCTGCCGCGGATCATCGCGCAGGAGGTCCTGGTCGCGCCGGGCGAGGCGTGGGACCAGGCGCTCATCGATCAGTCCGCGCGCAACCTGCGCGGGCTCTCGCAGCTCTCGCTGGTGCTGCTCGTGCCTCTGCGCGGGAGCGCGCCCGATCGCGTGCGGCTGCTCGTCATCACCAAGGACGTGTGGAGCCTGCGGCTCAACTCCAGCTACGTGTTCGCCGACGGCAAGCTGCAGCAGCTCTTCCTGCAGCCGAGCGAGGAGAACCTGCTCGGCACGCACCAGGCGCTGCGCGGGGACTTCATCCTCGATCCGGCCACGATCTCGCTCGGCCTCGAATACTCCATCCCGCGCATCGCCGGCAGCCGCGTGGCGGCGGGCGCCGCAGTCGCTTGGGTGATGAACCGCGACACCAACAAGTCCGAGGGCTCGTTCGGCTCGCTCTCGCTCGGAGCGCCGCTCTATTCGACGCGCGACGAGTGGGCCTGGAGCACGAGCTTCGCCTGGCGCAGCGACATCCGGCGGCGCTTCATCGGCGGCGGCACGTCCTCGTTCGATCCCGCGCAAGGCTTCTGCGTCGCGAACGAGACCGCGGCGCCCGGCCTGGCCTCGTGCAGCTACCGGCGCACGGTGGCGCAGGGCGCGGGCTCGGTCACGCGCTCGTTCGGCGCCGACGACAAGCTCGACGTGATCGCGGGCTTCTCCGGGCTGCGCTCGGTGTACCGGCCGTTCGATCTCTCCGCGCTCGACGCGGCCACGCAGGCGGCCTTCCTGCACGCGGTGCTCCCGAGATCGGACTCGCAGGTCGGCCCGTCGCTGTCGCTGCACCTGTACTCGAGCCGCTTCCTCGATCTGCAGGACGTCGACACGCTGGGCCTCGTGGAGAACGTGCGGCGCGGCCACGAGCTGACGCTGCGCGTGGCGCCGGTGCTGACGGCCCTCGGCAGCTCGCGCGACTTCGTGGAGCTCTTCGCGCTCGGCGTCTACACCTTGCCCATGAGCGACGGCCTCGTGCGCCTGTCGGTGCAGTCGGACCTCGACGTGGCCAGCGGTGATCTGCCCGACGCCTCGCTCGACGTGAGCCTGCGCGTGGTGTCGCCGCGGCTCTCGTTCGGCCGCTTCGTGCTCGACGCGCGCGTGCTCAATCGCTACCGGAACTACCTGAACCTCAAGTCCACGCTCGGCGGCGACACCCGCCTGCGCGGCTACGCGGCCGGACTCTTCAGCGGCAACGATCTCGCGGTGGGGAACCTCGAGTTTCGCTCGCGCGCGCTGGAGCTCTGGGCGGTGCAGTTCGGCGGCGCGGTGTTCGTAGACGCAGGCGACGCGTTCGATCGCTTCGACCAGATGTCGCTCAAGGAGTCGTGCGGGCTCGGCCTGCGCGTGGTGTTCCCGCAGCTGCAGCGGTCGGTGATCCGCGTGGACTTCGGCGTGCCGCTGACGCGGCCGTGGCTGGGGCGGCCGGACCTGGTGATCACGATCGGGCAGGCGCTGCCGGTGGTGGGCGGCTAGTGACTGAGCGGCGAGGTCGCTCACACTTCGCGCGTCATGAAGATGCTGAACCGGTCCTCGACATAGCCCTCGAACGGCCCGCAGCGGCGGAACCCGGCGCTCTCGTAGAGGCGCAGCGCGGGCGTGAACTCGGGCGTCGAGCCGGTCTCGAGCCAGAGCGAACGCAAGCCGCGCGCGCGGGCCTCGGCGAGCAGGTGGTCGACCATGGCGCGGCCCACTCCCTGTCCGAGAAACGCGTCGGCCACGCGCATCGACTTGAGCTCGCCCCGCTCGGCATCAAGCAGCTTGAGCGCGCAGCAACCGGCGATAGTGTCGCCGGCCCACGCAGACCAGAAGGTCACGCCGGGCGCTCTCAGCTTGTCGACGGCGAGCGCGTGGACGCTCTCGGGGGGCGAGATGGCGCG
>JAFEBC010001046.1 GCA_018266095.1 Deltaproteobacteria bacterium | reverse complement strand
GTACTTCGCCGCCGCGCGCACGCAGGAATACACCGCCGTGATCTGCGGCACGCCCACTCCGGCCACCACGCGCGTGTCGCAGATCGAGCCCGGCCCGATGCCCACCTTCACCGCGTCCGCGCCCGCCTCGCAGAGCGCCGCCGTGGCCTCGCCCGTCGCGACATTTCCCGCGACCAGCTCGATGCCCTTGAAGTTCGCCTTGAGCTGACGCACCGACTCGATCACGCCCCGGCTGTGCCCGTGCGCGGTGTCCACGCAGATCACATCGCAGCCGGCCTTGAGCAGCGCCGCCACGCGCTCGTCGCGATCCGGCCCCACGCCCACGGCCGCGCCCACCAGCAGTCGCCCCGTCTTGTCCTTGGCCGCGTGCGGGTGCTGCCGCGTCTTCTCGATGTCCTTGATGGTGATGAGGCCCACGAGCTTGTGCAGCTCGTCGACCACCAAGAGCTTCTCGATGCGGTTCGTGTGCAGGAGCTGCTTCGCCTCGTCCTGCGAGATGCCCTCGCGGCAGGTGATGAGCTTGGTCGTCATCACGTCGGCGACCTTCTGCTCGAGGTTCCGCTCGAAGCGCAGATCGCGGTTGGTCAGGATGCCGACGAGCCGCCCCGACTTGGTCACCGGGATGCCGCTGATGTCGTGCGCGCGCATGAGGGCCAGCGCCTGGTGCAGCTTGGCCTCGGGCTCGATGGTCACCGGATCGACCACCATGCCGCTCTCGTACTTCTTGACCTTGGTGACCTCCAGCGCCTGCTGCTCAGGCGTCAGGTTCTTGTGGATGAACCCGATGCCGCCCTCCTGCGCCATGGCGATGGCCGTCCGCGACTCCGTCACCGTGTCCATCGCCGACGACACCAGCGGGATCTGCAGCGTGACGTTGCGGGTCAGCCGCGCCGCGACATCGACCTGCTTGGGCAGGACGTCGCTCTCTGCAGGCAAGAGCAGCACATCGTCAAAGGTGAGAGCGAGGGGGACATCCGGGTCGATCATGGCGGGCTCCAGCGCGGGCGGCGGAGTCTAACAGAGCAGGCGCGGACGTGCCGCAGGGAACGGCAAAGACAACTGCAACTGCTTCACAGGAAGGAAACAAGGAAGGAGCTGGGCCATGAGGACATTGGAGTTCGAGAGCTGGACCAAGCGGAGAGCCCTTCCTTCTTTCCTTCCTGTGAGGTTCTTGCTCTTCAGACGCTGGTCGCCCGCCGCATCCGCCACCGCGTCAGCAGCGCGCCCGCCGCTGCCCCGAGCAGGAACACGATCGACCCCGCGGCGACCGCGTACCGCAGGATCTTGTGCGCGAAGCTCGGGATCTCCACGCGCGCAGGCGCCCCTTGGGCCTTGGCCGCCACCACCCAGCCGCGGGTCGCGCCGGCGTCCTGGTCGAACGTGTTCATCGCCGCGAACAAGTCCTCGGCCTTGGCCCAGTACGGCGGATAGCGGAAGCGGGCCACGTCGAGCACGAGGAAACGGTCGGCGGCCGCGTTGTACGCGCCCAGGGGCGACCAGTGCGCGCCGAAGTCCTGCCCGAGCTTTCCGCGCAGGAAGTCCACGAGCACATAGCGGTCCGGCTCGGCCAGCGCCTGCGAGGCCTGGGCGCGGAACTGCTCGAGCGTGGAGGTGTCCGCGTGCGTGGCCTTGGCGTCGACGTGGTTCGAGCTCAGGAGGAACGTGAGCTGCTCGATGGTCAGGCCGCCCTTGGCCACGAAGTCGGGCGTGAGCGTCTTGCGCGTCTCATCGTTGAAGATGTTGTCCTCGGTGAAGGCCCGGAACGGCGCCCACTGCTGCGCGACCGGCGCCTCCAGCGGCAGCGCGTTGAGCACCATCACGCTCGAGGCCACGCCGCAGAAGCTGGTGCTGCGCTGGGTGAGGAACTGCGACGCCAGCGGGAAGTACGCGCGCCGCGCCGTGGACTCGACGAGCAGCTTCTGGCCCTCATCGGAGGCGAGCGGGATGAGCGTGGGCGGGAGCGGCTGGAGCTGGGCCAGGAGCAGCAGGGCGACGAGCATGACACCTCCGGGTGCGCCGCGCGGGGCTCGGCGGACTGTGCGCACACAGGCGCGGATGTGGCAAACCGAGACGTCCGGGGCCCGACATCGTCTCATCCTGAGACGGCGCGCTCCAGGCGTCGAGCGAGACGGAAGTCTCACCGGCCGGGACAATCCGGGGTGATTCTACGGGGATG
>JAFEBC010001045.1 GCA_018266095.1 Deltaproteobacteria bacterium | reverse complement strand
GAGCCCACCGAGCGGATCCAGATGGGCACGCCGTCCGCGCGCGTCTGCGGCAGCTCCAGGTCCCATCCCGGCCCGCCCGCGAGGCAGCGGTCGACCGCGGCCCCGATCTCCGCGAGCGCCTCGGGCGTGTAGTACGAGCGCGCCTCCTCGAAGGTCGGCTGGTACCCGGCCGGCTTGCCGTGGATCAGCGCCGTCTCGTCCGACCAGGTCACCTTGCGCGTGGCGACGTCCAGCTCCCACCCGCCCACGCCCGCCACCCGGCCCGTGCGCCGCAGGAAGTCCTCGCTGCGCCGCAGCCGCTCCTCGCTCTGCTTGCGGCGCTCCACGTCGATGCGCGCGCCCACCACCCACTTCACCTGGCCATCGGCGGTGCGCGACATGACCCGCGCGTGATCGACCACCGGCACCCAGCGCCCGTCCTTGTGCCGCACGCGCAGCTCGGTCGAGTAGCGGTCGGACGTGCCCTTCACGTGCTCGGTGAACGTCCTGCGCACCCGCTCGGCGTCGTCCGGGTGCACGCGGCCCATTCCGTTCTGGATCGTGAGCGGCCCCAGCTCTGCCACCGTCTCGCCGGTGATCTGCGCCCAGCGCTCGGACACGCGCGCCTCGCCCGTGAGCAGGTTGATCTCCCACGTGCCCACGTTCGCCGCGTCGATCACCGCCGCCAGCCGTTGCCGCTCCTCGGCCAGCAGGGCCTCGCTCTGCGCGATCTCCATCGCCGCCGCCGCCGTGGCCTCCATCGCGCGCCGGCCCTCGAGCGCGTGCGCCGCCGCCTCGCCCAGGGCCTTCAGGACCTCCCGCTGCTGCGCGCTGAGCTGACGCGGCTGGCGATCGATCACGCACAGCGACCCGACCTTGCGCCCGTCGTGCAGCCGCAGCGGGATGCCCGCGTAGAAGCGGATGTGCGGGTCGCCCAGCACCAGCGGGTTGTCGGCGAAGCGCGGATCGCGCGACGCGTCCGGCACCTCGAACAGCGTCTCGCCCAGCACCGCGTGCGCGCAGAACGACGAATCGCGCGAGGTCTCCGTCACGCCCGGCAGGCCCACGTTCGCCTTGAACCACTGCCGGTTCACGTCGACCAGACTGATGAGCGAAATGGGAGCCCCGCACACGAGCGACGCCGCCCGCACCAGCGCGTCGAAGGCCACCTCGGGCTTGGTGTCGAGCACGTTGAGCGCGCGCAGCGCCGCGATGGTCTCGGTCTCGTCAGGGCGTGGTTGCGCGACGATCATGTGGGGCCAAGTGTAGCGGCGTGTCGGTGTCGCCGCGCAAGCCGCCGGAGGTCTGTCTGCTAGCTGGCCAACGGCGGCGGCAACAGCGGCAGCGCGATGGTGAACTTGCATCCCTGTCCGAGCGCGCTGGACAGACTCACGTCCCCTCCGTGCGCCCGCGCGATGCGACGCACATTCGGCAGCCCCAGGCCGACGTGCGCTCCCGTTCGCTTGGTCGACGCGAAGGCATCGAAGATGTTCTTCTGCCGCTCCGGCGCGATGCCCGGCCCGCGATCCTGCACCTCCACGATGGCGAGCTGCTTGTCCTGGTCGGCCCGCGTGCGCAGCGTCACCGTCGAGCCCTGCGGCGAGGCCTCGATGGCGTTGGTGACCAGGTTGAGCACCGCGCGCTCGAGCAGATAGCGGTCCGCCGCCGCCCACGACACCGTCCCCTCGGGCACGTCCAGCTCGATGCGCACCCGCGCCAGATCCGCCTGCGGCCGCGCCGCGTGCTGCACGCCGCCCACGAACAGGCCCAGGTCGAGCGGCACGAACTCCTCGCGGTTCACGCCGCGCGAGAGGTCCGCGAAGTCCGCGACGAACTTCCGCAGCGTCGAGACCTCGCTCTTCAAGTTGTCGCGGATGAGCTCGACGTAGACCTTCGACTTCATCTCGGGCTCTGTGTACACGACCGTCTCCGCCAGCGACTGCGTCTGCTGCAGGATCGCCAGCCGATGCCCCATGTCGTGCGCGATGCCCGCCGCGATGCGCCCCGCCGTCCGCCAGCGCTCCTCGCGCTCCAGCCACCCGAGCACGCGCGCCGACTGCCAGATGCCGACACCGAGGGAGATGATCAGCGCCACCAGCAGCGCGAT
>JAFEBC010001044.1 GCA_018266095.1 Deltaproteobacteria bacterium | reverse complement strand
CCATCGACGCGCGCACGGACATCTACGCGCTCGGCGTGCTGCTCTATTCGATGCTCACGGGCCGGCACCCGTACGAATCCGAGGACCCGGTCGAGCTCGAGCGCCTGCACCTGGAGGCGCCGCCGCGCAGGCCGAGCGAGGTCGCGCCGATTCCGCCGCTCGTCGAGGCCGTGGTGCTGCGCTGCCTCGACAAGAACCCCGAGGGGCGTCCCTCGTCCGTGTCCACGCTGCTCGAGGCCCTGCGCGCGGCGGTCTCCGAGACGCAGGTGCCGGACAAGCCGGTCGAGCGCCGGCCCGCGGTGGCCCTGCTGGTCGAGGCGCGGCTGGCGTCGGGCGTCGATCACGACGACACCGTGCTCATCGAGCTGGGCGCGCTCCTGGACGAGACCGAGCGCCGCCTGCGCCAGGGCGGCTTCCAGCTCTTCCTCGCCACCGGCAGCGCCATCCTCGGCGTGCACCTGCTGTCGCCCGATGCGTCCGTCGCGCGCGAGGAGCGCCGGGCGGCCGCTGCCCTGGCCCGCTCGCTGCCGGGCATCCTCCCGGCGGCCACCTCGCACGTGCAGGTGAGCGTGCTGGTCCACTGTGACAGCGCCGAGGTGCGCGAGCTGTCGGACCGCGTCGAGATCGTGGGCGGCCCCGTGGTCGAGCTGGAGAGCTGGCTCGCGAGCGACGCCACCGGCGTGCACCTGACACCGCCGGCCGCCGAGGGCCTCTAGCGTGAGCTCGGCGCTGCCACTCGGCGATGGCGCCCAGCGCCACAAGCTGGTGGTCTTGACCGCCCAGGGCTTCGCCATCCACCCGCTCCCCGAGCAGGGCCCCGTCACCCTCGGCAGCGGCCCCGGCTGCGATCTGCGCATCGATGATCCCTCGGTCGCGCCCACGCACGCGCGGCTCACGGTGGGCTCCCCGTCCGTCGTCGAGGATCTCGGCGGCGGGACCACCCGCGTCCGCGAGCGCCTCCTCGCGCCCGGCGAATCGGCCGAGGTCGGCGCCGGCGATCCCGTCCACCTGGGCGACGCCACGCTCATGATCGAGTGGCGCAGCGGCCCACCCCAGCGCCGCATCCTCACCGACGACTACTTCGAGCTGCGCGTCGAGGAGGAGTGCCACCGCGCCGAGCGCAGCCGCTCGAGCTTCGCCGTGCTGGGCGTGGCCTTCGAGAGCAACGTCGGCACGCACGT
>JAFEBC010001043.1 GCA_018266095.1 Deltaproteobacteria bacterium | reverse complement strand
GGCCACCACCTCCACGCACGGCGCCCTGCTGCAGAGCGCGAGCCGCTGGCCCGACGACGACGAGCGCAACCGCCACCGCTACCTGCGCGACTTGAAGCACGACATCGTCCACGACGGGTGGGGCCGTCCGCTCCCCTACGATCCGCTCACGCTCACGATGGGCTCGCTCACCGGCACCTCGTCACAGGGCCACGCGCACTACGCGCTCGCCGACCCGCCGCTCTCCGACGACCCGCGCGTGCTGATGAAGGACCCCGCGCACTTCGCGGTCCCGTCCTGGACGCGCGCCTGGGGCGGCGAGTTCGCCCAGCTCTACGCCGACCTCGCCCTGCTCGCCCGGGTCAACAACGCACCGGCCGCGCCCTGGCTCGAGGCCACCTTCGCCGGCGCCAGCTTCCACCACATCCAGGACACCGCCAACCAGATCCACACGCTGCAGGTCGGCCCCTTCGGCTTCTTCCGCGCCGCCATCCTCCAGCTCGTGAAGCGCGACCTCCTCACGCAGGGCGGCCTCCTCGGCGAGCGCACCACGCTCAACGCGCTCGGCCTGCGCATCATCTCCAACCACCACCTGCTCCTCGAGGACCTCTTCGCCAAGCGGGTCAAGGAGTCCATCGAGGGCCACCCGCAGGTCCCCGAGGTGTCCGCCGCGCTCGCGGGCCTCGGCACCGACGACGCCGCCTTCGCGGCCGAGGCCAAGGCCAAGATCGACTCCATGCCCCCGGGCCGCTTCGCGCACGGGCTGGTCAAGGCGCTCGTCGCCGAGGGCGGCGTGGAGGGCCCCGAGGCCTACCGGCTCATCTGGCGCCTGTCGGTCCCCACCCTCCACGACGGCCGCGGCTACGAGTACGACGGCGCCAAGGGCGATGATCCCGACAAGTTCGTCGACGTGACCGGCCCCGACGCCCAGGCCACCCTGGCCGCGTTCTACGCGCTCGAATCCAAGGGCCTCCACCGCGCCACCACCGCCCAGCGCATCTGGCTCGACGACTTCGAGGCCGAAGCCAGACTCCCCGACGCGCGCGCCCGCGCCAGCTCGCGCATCCTCTCCGTGCTCCTGCCCTACCACCTCGAGCGCATGCAGCGCAGCCAGGCCTACGTGGCCGATCCGCCCGCGGCCCAGCAGAAGATCGCCTGGGGCTATCCGGCCGTCACGCTCGCGCTCATCCTCTGGATCGTCTGGCGCCTGCGCCGCAAGCCGGGCCGCCGCTCGAGCTCAGGGCTGCTCGAGAAGCTCCCCTGACGCCCGCCCTGGCACACGCCCCGCCGTGGCCCCGGCGCGCACGCGCTACTCGATCTTGCCGAACCGCTCGTACGGGTTCTCCATCCAGTCGCGGAAGATGCGGCTCAGGCCCGCGGCGTGGAACCCGTCGATGAAGCGGTGATCGAACGTCGCGTTCACCTTCATCACCTTGCCCGGCACGATGGCGCCGTCGCGCACCACCGGCACGTCCTTCACCGCGCCCACCGCCAGCAGGATCGGCACGCGCGAGTACGGCACCAGCGGCACGTACGCCTGGTCCAGCCCCAAGGAGCCGATGTTGGTGATCATGATGCTGCCGAACGGATCGCTCGGGATCCCGAACGCGCGCAGGTCGAGGTTCAGCGTGTAGCTGAAGAAGCTGATGAGCTTGAGCACGCGGTTGAGCATGAAGTACGGGATGCCCAGGAACGTCGAGCGCGTCTTCTCCAGCGCCGGATCCTTGCGCTGCCGCACGCTCTCCACCTTGGCGTTGAACTCGTCGTAGATGGCCGTCAGCGACTTGTCCTGCACGTCGTAGAGCGTGGCGCCCGAGAGGTCGGTCTTGCCGTCGCCGCCATCCGTCATCACCACCTGGAAGAACACGCCCACCCGCTTGCGCAGATAGATGCGGTTCCAGCGCAGCACCGCGTTCGCGTCCGGCATCTGCGCCAGCGCCACCGCCGCCACCTTCGCCAGCATGTGGCTCACGGTGAGCTTCTTGCCCGTCTTCTGGCGGTACTCGTTCAGGTAGGCCATCGCCTTGTCCATGGAGAGCTCCATGGTCCCGTACACCGACGGGTCGTACGCGTCCGCCCAGGTGCCGATGGCGATCTTGCGGAAGCTCGAGACGTCGTCCTTGCGCACCAGGTCCAGGTTCGGCATCGGGCTCCCCTTCGTGCGACGAGGCCGGCGCGAGTTTCCCCGAACCGGCCCCGGCTTGATTCGTCTGTGAACT
>JAFEBC010001042.1 GCA_018266095.1 Deltaproteobacteria bacterium | reverse complement strand
CGCGGCTCGACTGTGTGAAGCCCCGCCGGTGGGGGTGGAAGCGGACGCCGCGCAAGGGCATCCGCATCGCTCTCGGTGCCGACAACTGGCCCGTCGAGCGCCAGAAGCGGCGCCGAGCGGCCTGAGAATCGACCGACTTCCCGGATTTTCCCACTTTGTGTAGCTCCCTTCTCGGGCCGAGAGGCGCAGCGTCGCTGGCGTGGAAGCAACCGACGCCAAGCCCGAGCAGACCCCCGAGAAGGCCGCAGAGAAGCCCGCTGCGCTGCCGCCCGAGAAGGTCGCGCCGCCGCCCGCCAACAATGCGGACGCGCTCGCGGCCATCTCGCGGCGGGTCTCTGCAATCGAGACCGCTCGGGCCGAGCAAGGCGCGTCGGTCAAGTCGTTCGGCTACGCGGTCGCCGTCGCCGCGGGTGTCACGGTCCTCTTCGTCGGCTTCATCGCTCATCGCCTCTGGGTCTGGCTCAAGGCCCGCAAGTCCACCAACGGCGCCGTCGCGGCGCAGAAGGGTTAGCCCGTCATGGCCGCAGTCCGTGAAGTGCTCCTGTCGTACCCCGAGGTCCAGAAGGCGCTCGTGCAGCTCGAACGCTCGGTGCTGCGCGCCGCCGAAGACTTCGCGCTCAAGACCATCAAGTCGCACCTGCCCGGGCCCGTCGCCGCGGCGGTCGATCTGGCCGAGCCGCTGATCAACAAGGTCGAGCAGATGGCCGAGGACGCCATCGCGGACGAAATCGAGGGCGCCGCCGCGGACACGCAGCTCGCCACCGCGCGCGCCGATGCGACGGCCAGCGTCGAGGCCGTGGCCGAGCGGGCCGCCGCTGCGATGCTCAAGAAGGCCAGCACGAACGGCCCGCCGCCGACGCTGACCGATGCGCAGCTCGCCGCGCAGCAGGTGACGGAGACGAAGGCGGCGGCTGCCGCCGAGCGCCCGGCCATCGCTGGCCGCACCATCGTTCGCCCGGCGGGCCGCTAGCCGATGGCCGCCGAGAGCGCCACGCCTGTCGCCGGAGTGCCGAGCGACGCAGACATCGCGAAGGCTCGCGCCGATGAGGCGCGTCGCGAGAACGCTGAGAAGGCGCGGAAGGCTCTCGCAGAGAAGCGCGCACAGGATGCAGCCAAGGAAGGCTCGGGGCAGAAGCCCGCCGCCGAGCCCACGGCGACCAAAGGGAAGCCGAGCGAGGAAGCTCTTAAGGCGGGCGCGCGCCTCATGGTGCGTCTGCTCTGGGTGCTCGCCTCGCTCGGCTCCCGCATGTTCGGCGGAACGCTCGAACCGCTCTCGCTCGAGCAGCTTGAGGAAGGCGTGACCGAGGGACTGCCGCTCGTGCGCCGGTTCAGCGTGCTCGCCACCATCCTCGCGTTCCTCGGGTTCCCGCTCTGGCTCTTCGAGCGCATCGGCGCAGCGTTCAAGCGCAAGCCCGAGCAGCCGCAGACCGCGCAGGCGCAGACGGCGCCGAGCAACGTCACGCCTCTGCGCACGAGCGGAGGTCAGTCTTGAATGCGCTCGCTCTCGCGCTCGTGGTGGCCGTGATGCCGCAACCCTGGGGCTCTCAGCTTCACGGCGCGTCGCGCGTCATCGTGCTCGGGCTGCCGACGTGCGGCAAGAGCGTGCTCGCGGAGAAGCTCGCGAGCGACGCGCATCGCGCGCTCTTCTACACGCCCACCGAGGACTACGCCGCGCCCGGGCGCCTGGTGCTCAAGCCGCGCGAACTCCTCCGCTGGCCCAAGCTGCTCGAAGATCCGCACGCGCGCATTGTCGTGCACGCAGAGGCCGAGGACGAAGAAGG
>JAFEBC010001041.1 GCA_018266095.1 Deltaproteobacteria bacterium | reverse complement strand
GTCCTGGCCGAACAGGCAGATGAAGCCGATGGGGATGGGGAACTGCGAGATGGGGAACGGGATCGATCCCGCGCCCGGGTTCTCGATGCTGGCGGTGATCTTGAGGAAGTCGTCCGCGGGCTCGAGGACGTAGTCGAGCACGAAGTGCAGGCCCGGACGCAGCACGATCTTGTCCACGAACTGCGTGGCGGTGATGAACTCGCTCGGGTCGCCCTCGACGCGCAGGTGCGCCGCGCGGCCGTCGCTGCCGTCGGCGATCACGGCGATGCTGGTGGGCTCGAGCGCCGAGAGGAAGAACGCGGGGAAGAGCTCGCCCAGGTTGTCGTGGCCGTTGAGGTTCGTGCGAACGTCGCTCGTCTCGTCCGAGCGCGTGAGATCGGCGTCGATGAGCGCGCCGCCGAAGGTGCCCACCGCGCGCGAGCCCTTGAAGCCCGGGTGCGACTCCAGGCCCTGCACGATGAAGCGCACGCGGTTGTTGGAGAGACGGAAGTCGCCCAGCTCGCCGATGGCGCGCGCGCCGCCGATGAGCTGATCGTGCGAGGTGACCTTGCCCGCCCAGGCGCGCGGGTTCTGCGTGCAAGCCAGCGCCGAACTGAGCGCGAGCGTGATGATGAGGCTGCGCGTCACGATCTAAAACCTGACCTGGAGGCTCAGGTCGAGCCCGTCGTTGGTGAGGTCGCGGCCCGTCTGCTCCATGCGGTGCACGTACGCGAGCGAGAGGCGCCCGTACTTCTTCACGTAGAGGTTGAGGCCCACGTCGAGCTGCGCCACCTTCGCCAGCGGCACGAGGTCGCTCGGATCGAGCTGGGCGAAGCGGATGACGGGCTCGATGTGCCCGAGGAACTTCCAGCCCGCCTCGGCCATGAAGCCCAGCGACTGCTCGTCGGGCGAGCCCGCGGTGACGTGCTTGGTGAGCCGCGACTGCACGAGGCCCATCACGTGCGCCGGGCCCCAGTTGAACGTCAGGTCCGCGCCGAAGCCGTACAGGTCGTCGCGGTAGTACTGCTGCAACGTGCCCGTCCCGCGCGGCTGGTAATACCCGTCGACGCCGACGTTGATGTGGTTGCTCAGGAAGCCGGCGGCCACGCGGCCCGTGAAGCTCGGGATCTTCGTGTCGTTCACGAGCTGGTTCGGCCCGTTGCCGTTCGAGACCATCGCCTGGCCGGCGATCCAGCCGTAGGGGAAGTTGATCTGATCGGTGCCCACCGCGAGACCCACCTGGCGACCCACGGCCAGGCCCACGGCGGTGTAGCCCTCGGGCGGGTTCACGCCGGCGGTGACGATGGAGCGCGTCGGGAAGCGCACCTCCGTCTCCTCCATGAGGTTCTCGCCGTCCTGGGGCGCCTTGAACTGGCCGCCCTGGATGCGCAGGTGCGTGATCGGCTCCCACACGAAGTACGCGTCCTTGAGATCGACGATGTTCTTGCCCTGCGACGGGTCCGCGCCCTGGCGCGACTGCACGGCGCCGTCGAGCGAGAGGAACATCCACAAGGACTGCGTCACGCGGCCGGTGACCTCGAGGCGCGCCTCGCTGAGCGAGAAGCCGTTGGTGCGGCCCACGTAGACGTAGTTCGGGTCCTCCTGGATCCACTGGCCGTTCAGGATCACGAAGCCCGAGAGCTGGAGCGGCGTCGCGGGCACCTGGGCCGCCGCAGCGATGCCGCCGGGCGCGTCGAGCGCGGGCGAGCCGGCGCTGATGAAGCCGTCGAACAGGCCCTTCTCGTCGGACTTCTTCTCATCGGACTTCTTGTCCTCGGCCTTGGCGTCCTTCTCGTCCTTGGCCTCGGCCTTCGGCTCCGGCTGCGCGTCCGGCGCCGGCGAGAGCGGCGGCATCGTCATCGGCGGCGTCTTGTGCTCGGCCTGCTTGGCGGCGCGCTCGCCCCCGCTCTCCTTCTCGGGAGCCGGCGTGGCGGCCGGGGCGCCCGCGACCTGTGCGGCGGTCGGCGCGGGCGTCG
>JAFEBC010001040.1 GCA_018266095.1 Deltaproteobacteria bacterium | reverse complement strand
GTTGGCGTTGGCGTTGAGCGTTGGCGTTGAGCGTTGGCGTTGAGCGTTGGCGTTGAGCGTTGGCGTTGAGCGTTGGCGTTGGCGTTGAGCGTTGGCGTTGAGCGTTGGCGTTGGCGAAGAGCGTTGGCGCTCCGACACGCTGATACACTCCGCGTCATGGATCTCCTCCTGCGGGACAAGCCCGTGATGCTCCTCGGCGCGAGCCGCGGCATCGGCGGCGCGACTGCATTGGCGCTGGCGCGCGAGGGCGCGAAGCTCATTCTGGTCGCACGCGATGCGGCTGCGCTCGAGGCCCGCGCGCGGCTCTGCCGTGAGGCCGGCAGCCCACACGTCCTCACCATCGCCGCCGACGTCACGGACGCGGCGCAGCTCGAGGGTGGCTTCGCGCAGGTGTCGTCCACATTCGGTTCGCTGGCGGCGCTGGTGACCCGGGTGGGCGGCTCGCGGCGCGGCGGCGCGGAGGCTGCTGACACAATCTGGCAGCAAGTCTTCGAGAGGAACCTGTGGCCGGCGGTGCGCGCCTCGCGGCTCGCGATCCCCCTACTGACAAAAAGTGGCAGTAGCCAGATCCCGGCAGCTGGCGCAGGCAGCTCCGCGCCAGACGCAGCGTCACCGCAGCCGCGCCGCGACTTCGGCACCATCGTGCACGTCTCGTCGATCTGGGGCCGCGAAGGCGGCGGGCCGATGACGTACAACGCCGCCAAGGCCGCGCTCATCTCGCTCGCGCACGCGCAGGCCAAAGAGCTGGCGCCGCGTGGGATCCGCGTGTTGTCAGTGGCGCCGGGGAGCACGCTGCACCCAGGCGGATCGTGGGAGCGCAGGCAGGCGCAGGATCCGCAAGGCATCGCCGCCTTCGTCCAGCGCGAGCTGCCCTTCGGACGCTTCGGCACCGCCGAGGAGCAGGGCGAGGCGATCGCGTTCCTCTGCTCGCCGCGCGCGAGCTGGATCTCGGGCACCTGCGTGGTGATCGACGGCGCGCAGTCGCACGCGTTCTGACGGGTCGCGCACTCCAGCGTCGCCCGCGGCATCCCGGCGCTCGGTCAGCGCCTCACCGTGCGCTCGTGTTGCGTACGCACAGCGGCCGGTGCCTCTCGGTCGGCTCGGTGAGCCCCACCGTCGCGCACATGACGCTCGAGGCCCACCACTGGCAGGAGGTGGTCGGCCACTCGCGCGAGCTGACCCAGAGCTGCGCGCCATCGCCCTCGAGGCCCATGGCCACCCGCACCTGCGCGCCGCTGAGCGATCGCAGCGGATCCCACTCCGACTCCGGGACCGACGGATAGTTCACCTCGCGCGCCAGATGGAACTGCGGTGGGCACATGCTCTGCGCGTACTGCATCTCCTGCGTCTTGCGCGCGTACTGCATCCCCGACTTCGTATCCGTGATCGTCTGCGAATCCATCAGCCAGCGCCGGGGCACCGGCACCTCGATCACCTGCCCGGTGGTGTTGCGCACCGTCGGCACGGGGGGCTTGATCGGCGGCGCGTCGTCGTCGTCCCACCTCGCGGTCGCCTCCCGCTCGTTCAGGTGCTGCAGGTGCACCTCGACCGCCTCGGGCTTGCACCAGGACAGCTTCACCCTCCCGGGCATCGCGCCCGCGACCTTGCCGTCCACGAGCACCGCGCCGTGCGTCTCGCGCAGCCCGAACACGTCCGCGGCCGGGCGCACCTCGACGTCCACGAGATCGAGCCCCG
>JAFEBC010000103.1 GCA_018266095.1 Deltaproteobacteria bacterium | reverse complement strand
GCCCGTAAGTCCCGCGCCGGACCCGGGTGGTCCTTCGCAATCGTGCGGCGGGCACACTTCGAGGTCGTCATGCTGCGAATCTACTCTGACTCCATCTCGCTCTGCGCGGAGCTCAAGCCGGTCGTCGATGTCATTGAGCGGCGCGATTCGGATCTGGCTCGGCAGTTGCGCCGGGCGCTCTCGTCTGTCCCGCTCAACATCGCGGAGGGCTCGCAGGTCTCGGGCGGCAATCGCTCGGTTCGCTATCGCACGGCCATGGGCTCACTCCGCGAGTCGCTCGCGTGCCTCGAGTTGGCGCAGGCCTGGGGCTACATCGAGCCGGTCAGCGATGAGCTGCGGGCTCGGTTCACTCAGGTCGGGGGCACGCTGCACCGCTGCGTCAGCGCTCGCTAGCGACGGCAAACGGCCGGGCGGTCAACGCAGACCGCTCGGCTGTGCTTGCGTGCCTGCGCTACTTCTTCAGCTTGGACAACGCGCTCGCGACCGCGCCGGGGCCCTTCAAGCCCTTCTGCGCCATCCAGCCGATCACCTTCGGGCCGCCGCTGGCCAGCACTGAGAGCCAGCCGCGCGTGGTCAGCTTGAACAAGCCGCTGTGCAGCTTGACGCGGATCTTGTTCGCCGCGTCGCCCGCGACCATCGCCTGGAAGAAGAGGATGCCGAGGTCGCCCACGTCGGCGTTGGGCTGGCCGGCGATGTTCTTCACAGCGCCGGGCGCGATCTCCAGCTCGAAGTCCGGATCGGACGCCTTGCCGGGCACGAGCCGCGGCTTCTTTGAGTCGGCGAAGAAGCGGAAGTCTCCGGGCACGTCGGTGAACCGCACCCCGACTTCAGCCTTGCTCCCCAGCGAACCCGCGGCGGTCTTCGCGGCCGGGCTCGACTCGAAGAAGCGCGTGAGGACGACATCGGACGGCTCGGGCTTGGCCTCGGGGGGCTTGGGCTCGGCAGGAGGCTCAGGAGGCGGCGTCGGGGTCTCGGACATGGCGGACGGTGTGTAGCACCGGAGGCGCAAACGCTCAACGCGAAGGCCTGACGCCTACGCATTCGCCAACGCCCAACGCCTCCGCCTGCCCTTTGCACTACACTCCCTCCCGCCATGACCCCGAAGGAAGTCGCCCAGACCCTCCGCGAGATCGCCCAGCTCCTCCTCCTCAAGGGCGAGAACACCTTCCGCGTGCGCGCGTACGAGACGGGCGCGGAGGCCTTCGAGGCGCTCTCTCCCGACCCGATGGCGCCGGGCGGGCTGCTCGAGCGGGTGCGCACGGGGACGCTCACGGACATCTCGGGCGTCGGCAAGGGCATCGCGGAGAAGGTCGAGGAGCTGGTCAAGACGGGGACGCTCAAGTACCTCGACGAGCTGTGGACGGACCTGCCGCGCGGGGCGCTCGACCTCGTGCGCGTGCAGGGCGTGGGGCCGAAGAAGGCGCTGCGGCTCATCCGCGAGCTCGATGTCGGGAACCTCGAGGACCTCGAGCGCGTGGTGCGCGAGGGGAAGATTCGCGAGCTCAAGGGCTTCGGCGAGAAGAGCGAGAAGCAGATCGGCGAGGGCATCGCGCGGCTCAAGTCGACGTCGGTGCGGCGGCCGCTCTGGCAGACGCGGCCTGCGGCGCAGAAGCTGCTCGCGAAGATCCTGGCGCTGCCGGGCGTGCACGCGGGCGCGGTGGCGGGCAGCGTGCGGCGGTTCGCGGAGACGAATGGCGATCTCGACCTCATCGTGGAGCTCAAGGAGGGCGCGCAGGTCGAGCCGGTGATGGACGCGTTCTGCGAGGGCGCGAAGGAGCTCATCGGGCGCGGCGGGACCAAGGCGTCGATTCGCATCGCCGAGCCGGAGAACCTGCAGGCCGACTTGCGCGTCGTGTCCGCGGGGCAGTTCGCGACGGCGCTGCATCACTTCACGGGCTCCAAGCAGCACCACGTGAAGCTGCGGGCGCACGCGCGACAGTTGGGCCTGACGCTGTCGGAGTACGCGGTGGCGCGGCTCGAGGACGGGTCGCGGCTCTCCATCGCGGACGAGACGGAGTTCTACGCGGCGCTGCAGATGGCCTACATCGCGCCGGAGCTGCGCGAGGACCACGGCGAGATCGAGCTGTCCTTGGCGCAGGCGCGCGGAGAGGGGCCGGGGCTGCCGCAAGTCATCGAGCGCAAGGACGTGCGCGGGCTCCTGCACGTGCACACCAAGTGGTCGGACGGCGCGCACACCATCGAGGACATGGCGCGGGCGGCGAAGGCGGCGGGGCTGTCATGGCTCGCGATCACGGACCACACGGTGGCGGCGGGGACCAATCCGCACATGACGGCGGAGCGGCTCGGCGAGCAGGCGAAGGAGATCGCGGCCGTGCAGCAGGCGGTCGGCATCCGCGTCCTGCGCGGGGTCGAGGTGGACATCTTGAAGGACGGCTCGCTCGATCTGCCCGACGAGGTGCTGAAGACGCTCGACGTGGTGATCGCGTCGCTGCACACGCGGCACGGCCTCGACGAGGCTGCGCAGACGGAGCGGCTGGCGAAGGCGCTCTCGAATCCGCACGTGAAGATCTGGGGTCACCCCACGGGGCGGCTGCTGGGTTCGCGGGAGCCGACGTCGATGCGCATGGAGGAGCTGCTCGCGCTCTGCGCCAAGACGGGCGTGGCGGTCGAGTGCAACGGCACGCCGGAGCGGCTCGACTTGTCGGCGGAGTGGCTTCGGCACGCGCGGACGGTGGGCGCGCGCGTGTCGATCAGCGTGGACGCGCACGCCAAGGAGCAGGTCGAGAACCTCGACTGGGCCATCGGCACGGCGCGGCGCGGGTGGACCGATCGCGAGCGCGTGGTGAACGCGCGCGAGGCGGACGAGTTCCTGAAGCTGTGGCAGTGACTCTTAGAGAGTGAACGCCGCGGCCTCGAGCAGCTCGCGCACGCGGTGCAGGAAGCCGTTGCCGGTCACGCCGTCGATGACGCGGTGATCGTACGAGAGCGTCAGGTACATCATCGGGCGGATGACGATGGCGTCCGTGCCGTCGAGCGAGCGCACCACGGGCCGCTTCACGATCTCGCCCATGCGCAGGATGCCGACCTGCGGCTGGTTGATGATGGCCGCGCCGAAGAGGTTGCCCTTGAGGCCCGGGTTCGACACCGTGAACGACCCGCCCGAGAG
>JAFEBC010001039.1 GCA_018266095.1 Deltaproteobacteria bacterium | reverse complement strand
TGCGGCGGCCGGCTTCTTCAGGTCCTTCTCCTTGAGCGCGCGCGGCTTGTGCGCCTCGGGCCAGGTCTCCGGATACTCGCTGGGCAGGCACACGATCGACGGGCCCTTCTGCGAGAGGAGCTGCGCCACCGAGCTCTTCAAGATCATGCGCGCGGCGACGAGGCCCGAATACGTGGCGCCCATGACGCCGTGGCTCAAGGTGCTGGCGCCGCACAGGTACAGGCCGCGGATCGACGCGCGCGTCTGCCACGCGAACGGGCCCACGTGCAGCCGCGACTTCTCGGTGCCGTAGAGGTTCCCCTCGGTGGCGGCCACGTAGTGCACGTTGGTCAGCGGCGTGGCCAGGTCGGCGAAGGTGGCGTGCTTCTTGAGGCCCGGCACCATGCGGTCCACGCCGTCGAGCATCTTCTGCTTCAAGTGCTCCTTCATGTCCGCGTAGTCCTGCGGCCGATCGCCGAACTTGGTCGACGCCCACTTCTTGAACGCGTCGTGGTGCACGAAGGCGAAGGCCTCCAGCGTGTGATCGCCCGACGACTTCGAGGGATCCTTGAGCGTGGTGCAGGTGAGGAACATGCCGGGGATCTGGTCGACCTCGATGGCCTCCGGCTTCATGCCCAGCGAGTAGATCGCGTCGAGATCCGGCGTCGCGTAGCGCCACAGGTTGCCCGAGTCCATGCCCGCCGCGCGCACGTCCATGTCGGTGGCGAGGAAGAGCGAGAGCGCGCTGGTCGAGTACCTGGTGCGCTTGAGGTGCAGCTTGGTGCGCCAGTCCAGGTGCTCGGGATCGATGAGCTTGGCGAAGGTGGCGTGCGGGTCCGCGTTGGAGATGACGTTCTTGGCGCGAAGCTCCTCGCCGCCCGCGAGGCGCACGCCGATGACCTTGCCCTTCTCGACGAGGATCTTGTCCACCGAGGTCTTGAGGCGGATCTGGCCGCCCGCGCGCTTGAGCGCCCGCAGGTACGCGCGCGGGATGGTGAACGCGCCGCCCTTCGGGTACCAGCCGCCGTCGAAGTAGTGACCGATGACGCCGGCGTGCACGGGCGCGGGCGCGATCGAGGGCGGCAGGCCGTGATCGCCGGCCTGGCCGACGAGGATGCCCTGCAGGACCGGATCCTTCACGTGCGCGTCGAGGAGCGACTGGAGCGTGGAGAAGCCCCAGCGCGCGATGCCCGGCACCTTGAACGGCGCGGTGAGCAGGTCCTTCACCGAGCGGAAGGCGAACATCTGCTGCAGGTCCTTGGCGATCTGCGCGACGGTGTC
>JAFEBC010001038.1 GCA_018266095.1 Deltaproteobacteria bacterium | reverse complement strand
CGCCCTCGAGCGGCTCCCCGCCCTCGAGCTCGGCCTTGAGCCACGCGCGCGCGAACGTCCAGGCGCGCTCGACCGTGCGCGTGTCCACCTCCAGCGCCTGCGCCGTCTCCTCGGCAGTGAGGCCCGCGAAGTAGCGCAAGAGGACCACGCGCGCGCGCCGCGGATGGTCCCGCTCCAATTTCTTGAGGGCGGCGTCGACGGCCAGCACCTCGACCGCGTCGACACCGTTGGCGATGGCGTCCGCCTCGTCGAGCTCTTCCTTGAGCGCCCCGCCGCCGCGCTTCTGCGCCTGCTTGCGCCGCAGGGCATCGACGAGCAGACCGCGCATGGCCTGCGCGGCCGCGCCGAAGAAGTGCGCCCGGCCCTGGAACTCCGCCGCCTCCTTGCCCACGAGCCGCAGGAACGCGTCGTGCACCAGCGCCGTCGGCTGCAGTGTCTGGCCCGCCGGCAGCCGCGCCATCTGCGCCCGCGCCATCGCCTTGAGCTCCGCGTACACCAAGGGCAAGAGCTCGTCCGCGCGCGCCCTGCCCTGCGCCAGATCGATCAGCACCGCGCTCACGTCACGAGAGGGCATGGCCGCATCCTGGATCGCGGCGCTTGGGATCGCCACTGTTTGCGCACAGAGGGGATCCGACTCGCAGCGCAGCGCCTTTCGCCGTTGCAATCGGCGCACCTTGAACCTACTGTCCGCTCCCCACACCACGAGGGAAACCGCATGGCCATGACCGACCGCGTCCGCGAGATTCTGAGCTGGTACCCGTCCGACAATCCGGGCACCCGCACCAACCTCTATCGCCTGATGAACCACGGGCGCCTCGCGGGCACCGGCAAGCTGGTGATCCTGCCGGTCGACCAGGGCTTCGAGCACGGTCCGGTGCGCTCGTTCCAGCCGAACCCGGGCGGGTACGATCCCGACTACCACATCCAGTTGGCCATCGACGCGGGTTGCAACGCCTACGCCGCGCCGCTCGGGTTCATCGAGGCCGTGGCGGGCAAGTTCAACGGCGAGATGCCGCTCATCTTGAAGCTCAACAACAGCGACACGCTGGCCAAGGTCCCGGCGCCGATGTCGGCGATCACGGGCTCGGTGAAGGACGCCGTGCGGCTCGGCTGCGTCGGCATCGGGTACACGATCTATCCGGGCTCGGGCGCGCGCAACAAGATGTACGAGGACCTGCGCGAGCTCACCGAGGAGGCCAAGGCGCACGGCCTCGTGGTGGTGACGTGGAGCTACCCGCGCGGCGACGCGCTCTCCAAGGACGGCGAGACGGCCGTGGACGTGGCGGGCTACGCGGCGCAGATCGCCTGTCAGCTCGGCGCGCACATCGTGAAGGTCAAGCCGCCCAAGGCGCACATCGCGCAGCCCGAGGCGAAGAAGGTGTTCGAGAAGTTCAACATCCCCACGGCTACGCTCGCGGACCGGGTCAAGCACGTGGTGCAGTCGTGCTTCAACGGGCGCCGCATCGTCATCTTCTCGGGCGGCGAGGCCAAGGGCACGGCCGACCTGCTGGCCGAGGTCCAGGGCCTGCGCGACGGCGGCGCCTTCGGGTCGATCATGGGACGCAACGCGTTCCAGCGGCCGCACGATGAGGCCGTGAAGCTGCTCCAGGACGTGATGGACATCTTCGCGAAGTAGTTGCGCCGCGCGGGCCGCTCCGTGCGGTTCGCGCGCAGACGCCCGCCGCTACTTCGGTGGCGGCGGTGCGTCGTCGGGCACGAGGGGCGGCCGGGCCAGCGTCCACTGCTCCAAGGTCGGCTCCAGGGTCGCGCTCAGCACCGCGCCCACGCCCCCCGTCAGCTCACCCGTGCACGGCAGCTTGCCGCACTCGAGCTGCGTCTGCGTCACCGGGCCCACGAGCTCCGTCGGCAGCTCCGGCTTCACCAGGCCCGCGCGGCAGGT
>JAFEBC010001037.1 GCA_018266095.1 Deltaproteobacteria bacterium | reverse complement strand
CTCGGTGCGCGAGTAATAGAAGTAGGCGCCGCGGCGGTATGGGACGTCCGCGTCGGTCTCCTGCAGGCGCGACACGAGCTCTTGATAGAGCGTCTCGCGCAGGGGCGCCTGCGAAGCGGTGAGCGCGTCGGCGTAGGCGTTCTCGGCGTGCAGGTACGCCTCGACCTCGGGCGTGCCCTTCTGGCGCAGCCACGCGTACTCGTCGGTGCGCGGGTCGCCGTGGACGGTGACGTCCTTGGGCTCCTTGCGCGCGACGGGCGGAACGGGCGCTGGAGGCGCGGCGGGCGCGAGTGCAGAAGCGGGCGTGAGCGCGGGTTTCGCGGCCTCTGCGGGAGCGATCTGCGCGGGTGCGGGCTTGGCCTCGGCAGGCGGCGCGGGGTCGTTCGGCTTGGGAGCGGGGGCGGCGCAGGCGACGAGCAGCAGCGAAACGAAGAGCGCGCGAAGCGATCGCATGTCCAAACCTCGGTGGGAGCGAGGGAGCGACTCAAAGCACAGATCGGACCGAGGTGTCTCGGCCAAATCGAGGGCCTCAGCCGGGGCGTGCGCACGCGGGACCGCGCCAGGGCCGCTACCGCGCGAACCGACGCACCTGCGGCTCCTCCTGGAAGTACATCGGCTGCAGCGGCACCGTGATCGCGACCGGCCCGTTGCCGCGATCGATGACGAAGTCCCACGACGTCGCCGTCGAGATGGCCAGGACCTCTGACGAGAGCGCGTCGAGCGAGCCGTCCGCTGCAGGCGCGACGAGGTCCGGGTTGAACGACTCCGTCACGGCCAGGTCCGGCGTGTACGAGACCGCCCAGTCGTAGCCGGAGTCGTGCGGATCGCCGCCCCAGTAGTATTGGACAGTCTCCTGCTCGCAGTCGCTCTGCGAGTGGACCGCGGGGATGAAGGAGCTCCCGGTGAACGCGTCGGTGAACTGCGCCACGCCGCCCTGCTCGAAGTAGAGGACGCACGCGCCCTGCCCCAGCGAGCGCTGCAGCGGGACGCCGACGCCGTAGGCCTTCACGAACACGCCGCTCGCGTCGAAGGCGTAGACGTCGCGGGTGGCGTGGGCGCCGTCGAGCGCGCACGAGGGCGTGCTGTCGGCGGTGCAGGAGAAGGCGCCCTTCTTGCCCGCGAGGACCATCGCGCCGTCGCTGCCGACGAGGACGCCGCGCGAGTCGGCCTGGAGCAGATCGCCGTCGGGGAAGCCGAGCACGCAGGGGTTCGCGCCCGACACGCCGCAGAGGGGACGCGCGCCGTTGGCCGCGGTGGTGAAGGCGGCCGCGGGGTCGTAGAGCCAGAGGCTGCCGGAGGGGCGGATGTTCTGGCGCAGGCTCGCGTCCGCCGTGCCCTCGAGGCCGGAGAGGATGAGCAGCTTGCTGCCGGCCGCGCGCAGGTCGGCCACCCACGAGTCGCCGGTGAGCGTGTTGAAGGAGAGCACCGTGCTCGCCGCGCCCGTGCGACGGACCAGGGCCGACGCGCCGAAGGTGCCGTTGTTGAGGAAGTACGTGCTGTCGCCGAAGGCGAAGTCGTCGATGAAGCCGCGCGCGTTGTAGAGCCACGCGTTCCACACCGGCGCGTAGCCGACGTTGGTGCCGGGGATGAGCGCGGGGCCGGCGCCGAGGGCGAAGGGGCCGAAGGTCAGCGGCTGCGTCGAGTCGTCGTTGGGCGACTGTGCGAAGAAGCTGCCGTCCTGCTGATCGAGGACCACGTAGTGCGGCACGGCGCCGACCTTCGCGGCCACGCCGGTGACGAGGTCGAGCTGGGTGATGTCGTCGATGCCGGACGACGAGCAGTTGCTGCTCAGGTCATTGCTGCCGCCCGGCGCCTCGATGATCTCCGCGCGGCCGCAGTGGAGGGT
>JAFEBC010001036.1 GCA_018266095.1 Deltaproteobacteria bacterium | reverse complement strand
GAGGCCGTGTTGCTGACGATGGTGGCCGCTGCGCCGCCGTCGCGCGAGAGGGTGATCGACCTGGCGTTGGTGTTGGTGGCCTTGGGCGTGAGCGTGATGGAGGTGGTGCCGTTGGGGACCGCCAGCGTGTACGCGGTGGTGGTGCTGGCGAACGCAGGCGAGAGCGCGCCGAGGCTGGGCTTGAGCGTGGCGAGCGTGGCGTCGGTGCTGGGCGACTGCGTGGCGGTGAACGTGTACGTCTGCGTGGTGTACGTGTTCTGCGCGGTGACCTTCACCACGATGGTCGAGGTGGCGCCGAAGGCCGGCGTGGTCAGCGACTGGCTCGCGTGCCCGCTGGCGACCGTGGTGGGCGAGGCCGCGTCCTGCGCGACGGTGATCGACGCCACGTTGGCGTAGGTGGCGGTGGGCGTGAGCTTGAACGACGCGGTGCCCGCGGGGATGGCGAGGTTGTACGCGGTGGTGGCGCTGTCGAAGTCCGGCGCGAGCGTGCCCGCGCTCAGGTCGACCGACGCGAGCGTGGCGTCGGCGCTGTCCGCTTGCACCAGCGCGATCGTGTAGGCGCGGGACGTGCCGTCTGCGAGCGTCGCGTTGACGGTGATGATCGAGCGCGACCCGCGCGCGGGGACGTTGAAGGCCGCCGAGGCCTGACCGCTGGCGAGCGCGGTGGGCGTCCCGCTGTCCTGCGCCACCGTGATCGACACCCCGCTGCTGACGGTCGCCGTCACGGTCACGCTCAAGGTGCCGGCGGGAACGGTGGCGCTGTACTCGGTGATGTCCTTGTTGAAGGCCGGGTTCAGGCGCCCGGCGCTGACGGTGAGCCCGTCGAGCGCGGCGATGGCGGTGTCGCTCGAGCCTCCGCATGCGGCCAGCGCGAGGGGACCTGCGACGGCGACGAGCGCCAGGAGGAGCGATCGGGGTTGCTTGGACATGTTGCCTCCGGTGGGCACACCGCGCGGACGGCTGCGGGGGTTCCAGCGGCGTGCACCGTACCACCAGGGAAGGTCAAGGTGTCAAGTGGTCAGGCCACCAAGCAACACCCGCGACCCTGACCGTCTGCGTCAGAGCGGCCCTTCAGCATTCTCCTGGCACTGGATCGGCGCCGCCGGCCGCAACTGGTATTACCACTTGACAACCGGACCTCTGCATCGCTACGGTCGGCGTGGTCGGGGCGGCCTCTCGCCCGGCTGAGGAGTGTACAGGCTCATGGCGATCGATCGGCTCAGCCTCACCGACCAGGTGGCAGTGGTCATCGGCGGCACCACCGGGATCGGCAAGACCCTGAGCATCGGCCTCGCCGAGGCGGGCGCGCACGTGGTGGCCTCCTCGCGCCGGCAGTCCGAGGTCGATCAGACCGCCGACGAGATCGAGCGCCGCGATCGCAAGACGCTGCGGCTCACCAGCGACGTGCTGGAGCGCGCTTCGCTGGAGAGGGTGCGCGCCGAGGTGCTGGCGAAGTTCGGCCGCGTGGACATCCTCATCAACTGCGCGGGCCGCACGCTCAAGGCGCCCGCCCTCGACGTGAGCGACGCAGACTGGAACGCGGTGCTGGAGACGAACCTCACCGGCACCTTCCGCTCCTGCCAGACGTTCGGGCGGCCCATGCTGGAGCAGGGCCGCGGGCGCATCATCAACATCGCCTCGCTCTCGTCGTTCGTCGCGCTCTACCAAACGGCCGCGTACTCGGCGAGCAAGGCCGGCGTGGTCTCGCTCACGCAGACGCTCGCGGTCGAGTGGGGTCCGCGCGGCGTGAACGTGAACGCCATCGCGCCCGGCGTGTTCCGCACCGCGCTCAATCCAGCGCTCCTCGACGGCACCGAGCGCGGCAAGGAGTTCCTCTTGCGCACGCCCATGCGCCGCTTCGGCAAGCTCGAGGAGCTCATCGGCGCCGCCATCTTCCTCTCGTCCGAGTCCGCCAGCTTCGTCAACGGCGAGGTGCTCACCGTCGACGGCGGCGTCCTCGCCAGCGGCGTGAACCAATATGAGACGCGCGCGATGCCCCTGACCATCAAGCCCAAGGCCGGTTGCCGCTTCGACCT
>JAFEBC010001035.1 GCA_018266095.1 Deltaproteobacteria bacterium | reverse complement strand
GGTCGCCCGAGCGCAGCATGGTCTCGGTCTTCACCTCGACGTTGTTGAGCCAGGTGCCGTTGGTCGAGCCCTCGTCGCGCACCCAGGCGCCGTCGGCGCGGGTGATGAAGCTGCAGTGCTTGCGCGAGACGTTGTCCATCTCCAGCACGATGGCGTTCTGCTCCCCGCGGCCGATGGTGAACTCGCCGATGAGCGGCAACGACACCTTGCGCCCGAGCTGGGGGCCGTAGATCTGCACGAGGCAGGCGTCCTCGCTGCCGCCACCGGACAGCGCGAGGGGATTGACCCTGGTGATCTTCGTGTCCAAAGCGCCCTCACACCTTCCAGTGTGCCTGCTCGAATCCGCGATCGGGAACCACGAGTGCCAGTCCGCCCGACCGCGGAAGCCGCTCCAGCTCCACGCCGTCCCGCAACAGTTGCACCGAAACGTTGAACCGTTCCTGCGGCGCAAGTCCGAGGGCCTGAAGCTGGACCGACAGCTCCACGATAGCACCCCATTGGCCCTGCCCGCACTCGTTCCCGGCCGCGTCCAGCACGGGCGAGAGCGCGCCGTGGGGTTGACAACGCAGGGTCAATTTGCGCGGGTCGAGCGGCGGCGGCTGGCCGTCCTTGCCCTCGGGCTGCACCACGACCACGAACGCGTCCGGCGCCCGCGGCGCCTCGGGATCGGGGTCGATGCGCAGGAAGAGCTGCGTGTGCGAGAAGCCGAACTGGAGCTGCTGCGCGAAGTTGCGCCCGTGGTGCATCGAGCCGCCCAGGGCCGCGCCGGCCTTGAAGGTGCCCGCGCCCTGCCACTCGAAGTAGCCCTTGGCGAAGCCGTCGATGACCGGATCGATGAGGCGCATGGGCTCGACGAAGAGGTCCTGCGCGGTCTTGAGGCCCTTGGCGGCGGCGATGATGGGCCGGTTCACGCGCTCGGGGACCTCGCGCGAGAGCGCGCGGAAGGCGGCCGCCACGCGGCGGCGGAAGAGCGCGTCGAACTCGGCGGCGTTCTCGGTGGTGAAGTCGTCGCCGTACCACCAGAACCAGTCGGAGCCCTCTGCGGCGAGCAGGGAATCGCGGGCGCGCTCGAGCGCGGCTTGTGGCAACTGGCCCTTCTTCTCCTCCTCATCCAGCGCGGCGCGGGCGAGGCCGAGCTGCGTCCAGGCCTCGTTGTCCTCGGGGTGGCCGATCCAGATGCGGTAGCTCGACTCGATCCACGAGCCCGAGTGCAGCCGCGTGATCGTGCGCGTGGGCTGCGCGCGCAGCAGCTCCTCGCGCGGGAGCACGCTCTGCACCCGACACTGCGCGTCCGAGAGCTTCGTGTACAGCGCGGTCAGGAAGTCCTCGCCCGACTTGGGGTAGTGCTCCCACGGGTTCTCGCCATCGAGCGCGAGCGTCACCACCGCGCCCCC
>JAFEBC010001034.1 GCA_018266095.1 Deltaproteobacteria bacterium | reverse complement strand
GGTGAAGCTCGCCATCACTCCTGATGTGGGCACGCTGCAGCGCTTGCCGCGCATCGTGGGGCCGGGCGAGGCGCGCCGGCTCGCGCTCACGGGAGAGGACTTCGACGCCGCGCGGGCGCACCGCATCGGCCTCGTCACCGACGTGCACGAGACGCCGGACGCGCTCTTTCTGGGCGCGAAGGCGATGGCGCAGGCGATCGCCGCGAACCCGCCGCTCGTGGTGCAGGGCATCAAGCAGGTCCTCGACTTCAGCGCCGAGAACTCGATCGAGGACGGCCTGCGCTACGTGGCGGTGTGGAACAGCGCGTTCTTGCAGTCCGAGGACTTCGCCGAGGCTGTCGCCGCGTTCATGGAGAAGCGTCCGCCCGTGTTCAAGGGCCGCTGAGCGGCCAATCGCCGGAGCGGGACGGCGCACCTCCTCCCACGTTCGTCCACTCTGACTTTGCATCGAAATTTCCCGTGTTATGTTCCGTGCGCACCTCTAGGGAGGATCTCCATGCGCACTCGCACCGTTGCCCCGCTGTTCCTGCTCCTCGCTGCCGTCGGCGGCCAGGGTTGTTCCTGTGGTTACAACCGGATCGTTCAGGAGGAACAGGCAGTTGAGTCGTCGTGGAGCCAGGTCGAGAACCAGCTCCAGCGGCGCGCCGACCTCATCCCGAACCTGGTGGAGACGGTGAAGGGCTACGCGAAGGAAGAGAAGGACGTGTTCACCAACATCGCCAACTCGCGCGCGGCCATGCTCGGCGCGTCCTCGCGGGCCGACAAGATCACGGCGGCCAACCAGTTCGATGGCGCGCTCAGCCGGCTGATGATGGTCACGGAGAACTATCCGCAGCTCAAGGCGGACGCGAACTTCCGCCAGTTGATGGACGAGCTCGCGGGCACCGAGAACCGGCTCGCCGTGGAGCGCAAGCGCTACAACGACGCCGTCCAGATCTACAACACGGACGTGCGCGGCATCCCGGGCTCGTGGTGGCGCGCCATCGGCGGGTTCGCGCCGCAGAAGGACTACTTCAAGGCAGAGGCGGGCGCGAAGGTGGCGCCGAAGGTCTCGTTCCAGTAGCCGCTGGCTTCAGGAGGGCACATGGGTTCCTTCGGCAAATATCTCGGCATCGCGGCGATGGCGTTCGGCGTCCTCGTGGGGCCGCTGGTGATGATGAGGGTCGGCGGCTTCTCGGGGATCGTGGCGTTCTTCGTGCTGGGCGTCGTCCCGCTCGGCGTGGGCTTCTTCCTCTTCCGTGCGG
>JAFEBC010001033.1 GCA_018266095.1 Deltaproteobacteria bacterium | reverse complement strand
GCTCCCGCTCGTGACCGGCATCGCGCGCGGCGACTGGGAAGCGCAGCGTGCTGTCGCGCAGCCTCGTCTCGCGGCGGCCCTGCAGCTCGTGTCCGATTGGACCGCGGAAGGCCTCGGCGCGGAGTTGCTCCAGGAAGTGCGCGCGGACGAAGGAACGTCGTTCACGATCCTCGCGCGGACCGACGGCAAGCCGCACGAACTCAAGGTGGGCCAGGGTCCGTTCCGGCCCAAGCTGCGCCGCTATGCGCAGGTGCGCGCCGCGCTCGCCCGCCGTGGCGAGAAGGCCGTGCGCATCGATCTCGACAACCAGGCGCGGCCCGAGTGGGTCGCCGCCCAGCTCGATCACGATTCGGATTCGCCCGCGCGGCAGTAGAGCGCGGCAGAAGGAAGAGAGGGAGCACATGGCACAGAAGAAGGGCGACATCCTCGTCGGCCTCGACATCGGCACCACCAAGATCTGCTGCGTGGTGGGCGAGGTCACGCCGGAGGGCATCGACGTCATCGGCATCGGCACGCAGCCGTCGCGCGGTCTGCGCAAGGGCGTGGTGATCAACATCGACGCCACCGTGGCCTCCATCCGCCGCGCGGTCGAAGAGGCCGAGCTGATGGCGGGCGTGGAGATCAGCTCGGTCTACGCGGGCATCGCCGGCGGGCACATCCGCGGCTTCAACTCGCAGGGCGTGGTGGCGGTGAAGGACAAGGAGGTCCGCGCCGGCGACGTCGCGCGCGTGATCGACGCGGCCCGCGCCATCAACATCCCGCAGGACCGCGAGATCCTGCACGTGCTCCCGCAGGAGTACATCATCGACGAGCAGGACGGCATCCGCGAGCCCTTGGGCATGAGCGGCGTGCGCCTGGAGGCCAAGGTCCACATCGTGACCGCGGCGGCGTCCTCCGCGCAGAACATCGTCAAGTGCTGCGCCAAGACGGGCCTCTCGGTGGCCGACATCGTGCTCGAGCCGCTCGCGTCTGCAGAGGCCGTGCTCGCGGACGAGGAGAAGGAGCTCGGCGTCGCGCTCGTCGACATCGGCGGCGGCACGACCGACGTGGCCATCTTCGCCAACGGCGCCATCCAGCACACGAGCGTGATTCCGCTCGGCGGCAATCACCTCACCAACGACATCGCCGTCGGCCTGCGCACGCCGATGCACGAGGCCGAGCGCATCAAGGTGAAGTACGGCTCGGCGCAGGGCGCGCTGCTCGATCGCGAGGAGACCATCGAGGTCCCGAGCGTCGGCGGCCGCCAGCCGCGCATCCTCGCCCGCCGCGTGCT
>JAFEBC010001032.1 GCA_018266095.1 Deltaproteobacteria bacterium | reverse complement strand
CCTCGACGACAGCGGGCAGCAGGACACGAACTACATCGGCACCGTCCACTTCACCTCGAGCGATCCCCTGGCGCAGGTCCCCGGCGACTATCCCTTCGCGCAGGACGACGCGGGCGAGGCGAGCTTCGTGGTGACCTTCGGCACCGCGGGCGCGCAGACGGTGACGGCCACCGACACGGGCACGGGCGTGAGCACGACCTTCACGGTCACCCTGACCGACCCCGCGCTGCAGGCGCTCTCGGTGTCGGGCGCGGACGACGCCACGCTCGGCCAGCCGTTCGACCTCGTCGTCTCGACGGTCGATTCGTGGAACAGCCCGGACTCGTTCTACACGGGCACGGTGCACTTCACCTCGAGCGACTCGAGCGCCACGCTGCCGCCCGACTACACCTTCACCGCGGCCGATCGAGGCACGCACGTGTTCAGCGGCGGCGCCACGCTGCAGACGACGGGCGCGACGATCACGGTGACGGATGCAGCCGCGCAGCTCTCTGCGACGGCGACGCCGATCACGCAATAGGCAAGTCGCGGACGCGCATGCTGTCGCTGGCTGGGGGTCCAGGGGGAGCGACCAGGTCACCCCTGGATCAGTGCAACGTACCCTTGCGCTCGCCCGGCTTCTGCCCCGCGACGAACTTGAGGCCGATCCCGCGCATGCCCGCGCGCGTGTGATCGGCCCGCGCGAAGTTGATGAAGCACTGGTAGCGGACCTCCGCCTCCAACGTCATCTCGGTCGGCCCCGCGCCCGGCGCGGTGAACGTCACGCGCACCCGCGTCCCCAAGGGCAGCGGCTCGCGCGTCTCCACGAACATGCCGGTCTCGGTGATGTTGCGCCCCACGCCCGACGACACCCCGCTCTCGCCGTCGAGCCACACCGGGAACGCCTTGTCGAACCGGCCGCCCGCGGGCGACGGCACCGTCTTCTTCTCTTTCGTCGCGGACGGGTGGGCGTTCTTCAGGTCTGCGCGGCTGGGCATGTCGGACGGGCTCCGAAGAGTGCGGGAACAGTCGCGACGGTAGGTGCGCCGATGCGACCCGTCAAGGAAAGCACCCGAATTTCACGAGAGCCAGATGTTCAGTGATCGCGCCGCGCAGCCCGCGATCCGCGCGTGATCACTGCCCGCTGTCGACGCGCGTCTCGACCACGTCCTGCACGGCCCGCGGCACCTCCGAGAGGAAGTCGAGCCCCGTCGCGCTCTCGAGGCTGCGCACGCTGACGAGGTAGCTCTGCCACGGCGAGCTCAACGTCACGCTCGCGTCGTTGGGGATGTTCACCGCGAGGACGCGCGTGCTGCTCGTGACGTCGGCCGGGCCCTGCCCCACTTGATCGAGCACCACGACGACCTTGTACACGCTCGCCGGCACCGCCACCTGCCCCGCGCCGATGGTCGCGCCGCCCTGGGTGAACACGCCGCCCGCGATCACGAACACCTCCTTGCCCGCGTTGGCGAACCCGCGCGCCTTGGCCTCCAGCCCCTCCCACGGCCCCGCGTTGTTGGCGTGGAGCTGCGGCACCATGTTGGTCAGATAGAAGGTCGCGTCGTCGTCGGTGAGGTTCAGCGTGCGATCCTCGGCCGGGCACAGGTGGCCGCGGTCATAGCCCGAGCCCGCGTAGTCGGCGAGCTGCGCCTGCGGCAGCGTCCCCGGCAGCGTGTCGTCCACGCGGTAGTTGTTGGTGCGCGCCTGCGCGCCGAACCAGCTCGTGTTCAGCTCCCAGCTCACCCAGTTCGGCACCTTGCGCTGGCTGTCGTACGAGAGCGCGTACTGCCGCTTCACCGAGAGGAAGTGCGTCGTGTCGGTGGTCGAGGTGGTGGCCGCATCCGGCAGGCCCAGCGTGGTGTGCACGCTCACCTGCGCGCCCACGAGGCCGTTGTCGACCCGCACCTCGATGGTGTCCGACACGCCCGACGCGCCGACGCCGTCGTGCGCCTGCGCGAAGATCGTGTGCGCGCCGTCGCCCGCGGTGTGCGTGTCCCAGGTGGTCGAGTACGTCGACCCGCTCAAGGTCTTCACGATCTTGCCGTCCACGAAGAAGCTCTCGCGCAAGGAGATGGACCTGCTCGTGCGGCTGATGCGCGACGCCGGCCGCGTCGTCTCGCGCGAGGACCTGAT
>JAFEBC010001031.1 GCA_018266095.1 Deltaproteobacteria bacterium | reverse complement strand
GGTCAGGGCTAGCGATCGAAGGATCGGGCCGCGCAGCGGCCGCGGGTCGTGCCGAAGGGTCCATGTCCGAGCACGAACCCCTCCCCCAGAGCGCGCCTGGCGGACGCTAATGCAATTCGAAGTGGAACGTGAACGGGATCGTCGTCGCCACCGCTTCACCGTTCACCTTGCCCGGCTTGAAGCGCAGGTCCTTCACGGCCTTGAGCGCCGCGGCGCCGAGGCCCTCGCCGGGGTCGCTGATGATGTCGACCTTCGCGATCGTGCCGTCCGAGTCGATGAGCAAGCGCGTGACCACCTCGCCCTCGAACTCCTTCCGCTTCGCTTCCGGCGGGTAGTACTTGTTGATGTCGAGGTCAGCCTTGTTGATGAGGTCCGGCAGCTCGCTTACCTGCGCGGCGGCGGCGTAGCGCGCGGCCTTGTACGGGCGCGCGGGCGGGACGTGCTTCGGATCGCGGCCCGTGCGGCCCGGATCGCCCGAGAGGGAATTTCCCGTCGCCACCGCGAAGCTTCCGCCCGCGGACGTGCTCTCCAGCGTGATGCCCGAGAGCAGCACGGGCGGCGGAGGCGTGTCCTTCTTGGCCTCCTGCGTGGGCGGCGGCGGCGCGGCGACCGGTGGCGGCGGCACGGGCTGCGGTGGCTGCTTCATCATCGTGACGATCTTCTTCGGCGGCGGCGGCTTCTTGGGCTCGACCGGCTTCGGCGGCGGCGGAGGAGGAGGCGGCGGCGGCTTGGGCTTCTCCACCACGGCCACTTGCAGCGCGGGCCCGCGCTCCTTGGGCTTCGGACGCGCGGCCATCTTGCCCAGCGCGACGCCGACGCCTGCGTGCAGCGCGAGCGACGCGACGGCAGCGAGCGCTCCCTTCTGCAGGGCGTTCATGGCGTGCACCGCGCTGGGAAGAGGGAGCGCATCGGAGGCACTTAAGGCTTGTCGATCTGGATGGCGAACTTGGTGACGCCCGCGCCCTTCAAGACGTCGAGCACGTGCGTGACGGCGCCGTGGCTGGCGTTGGTGTCGCCGCCGATGATGGCCTGCACGTCCTCGCCCGCCGCCTTGGCCTTGGCAACTTCGCTGACGAGGCCTGCGTCGTCGACGGCCACGCCG
>JAFEBC010001030.1 GCA_018266095.1 Deltaproteobacteria bacterium | reverse complement strand
CAAGGACTTCGACGGGCTCAAGATCGACACCAGCGCGCTCACGCGCAACACCATGGTGCTCTACGGGAACCCCAACGCGAGCACGCAGGAGATCCGCGCGGGCGACGGCGATCACGTGGGCACCATCACCGAGACGCTCTCGCGCTTCATCGTGTTCGGCCGCTGGCTCACCGCGCGCTGGGACGCGCCGCTGCCTCCCATCGCCTCGCACGGCGCGGGGCAATCGATCACGGCCTTGCGCTACACCTCCACCGTGCTCGGCGGAGACTGGAACTTCGCCGTCAGCCTGCCGCCCGGCTACGACGATCCGGCGAACGCCACCAAGCGCTACCCGGTGCTGTTCCTGTTGCACGGCTATGGCCAGACCGCCGACGACATGTCGGGCACCGCGCTCTTCTTCAACGTGCTCAACAACGTGGGCCTCTTGCGCGAGATGCTGGTGGTGTACCCGTCGGGCCAGTGCTGCCTCACGGGACCCAACGGCGAGCGCACCTGCGCGCACAACGACGTGAACGGCCACAACCTTGAGGACCAGGGCTGGGTCGAGGAGTGCCAGCGCGGCAGCTTCTACGTGAACCGCCAGGGCATCGACGGGACCGACGCGACCAAGTACGGTGACGCGATGCTCGAATTGATGTCCGTCATCGATCAGCGCTACCGCACGCTGCCGCCCATGGACGGGCCGACGTTCTAGGAGGCGACCATGTCGTCGGGATCGAACTCGCGCGCAGACATCATGCAGCACATCACCGAGGCCGAGGAGGACGAGGCCAAGAAGTCCGGTGAGCACCTGGGCTCCAAGCGCAAGTTCGACGAGTTCGAGTGCCCGACGTGCAGCGCGTACAACCCGCACGAAGCGTTCGGCAACGGCGAGGACGTCCACTGCGCGTACTGCGGGCTTCCCTTCGTCGCGGAAGTGGACGACGAAGGCCGCCTCAAGCTGCGGGAGCACTGACGAACTGTGAACCGCCTCGGCTCGCTCCTCTTGCGCGCAGGCTTCGTGTGCGCCCTCTGGCTGGGCGTGGCACCTGCGCGCGCGTGGGCGGCGCCGGACTTCTCGCGCAGCGTGAAGAGCGTGGACGACAAGACGCCCGCGCCCGGGGACACGCTGGACTTCACCATCAGCGTGGTCAACTCGGGCTCGGCGGTGAACGGCGTCACCGTCATCGACAACCTGCCGTCGAACGTGACGTACGTGCAGGGGTCGACCACGGCGACGGGCACCACTAGCCTATTCCCTGTGCCGGTCACCCTGCCCGTGCCCGACAACGGCACGCAGAGCGGCCTCTCGGGCACCGGGTTCCCGATCCCTGTCGCGCTTGGTTCGGGCGGGCTTCTTTCCTTGTCGCGCGTGGACTTCCACCTCAAGGCGACAGTCAACGCGGGCACGTTCGGGCAGCAGATCTGCAACACGGGCATCGTCGGCGCGCCCACGCTGGTTCCGTTCACGCT
>JAFEBC010000102.1 GCA_018266095.1 Deltaproteobacteria bacterium | reverse complement strand
GCCGTCGACGCGCTGAACCTGACCGACGTGACCTTGTGTCCGTAGCCGGGAGCATTGCTGCTAGACTCCTGCCGTGCTCGTCCTCGCGCCCGGCAGCCGTGTCGGAGGCCGCTACGTCCTGTCCGATCGCATCGGCGGCGGGGGAATGGGCGAGATCTGGCTGGCCACGCTCGAGGGCGCGGGCACCTTCCGCCGCAAGGTCGTGGTCAAGTGCGTGCCGCCGGACCTGGGGCACGATCAGCGGCTGAAGGCCATGCTGCACGACGAGGCCCGCATCCTGGGCCTCTTGCACCACCCGAACATCGTGGCGCCGCTCGACTACTTCGAGGACGCCGAGGGCCAGGCGCTCGTGCTCGAGTACGTGGACGGGCCCAGCTTGCGCACGGCGCTGCGGGCGGCGCGGCGGGCCAAGCGGATCATGCCGGAGGTGCTCGCGGTCTGGGTGGGCGCCGAGGTGGCGCGCGCGCTGGATGCCGCGCACAAGGCCGTGGACGAGACGGGCCAGCCGCTGCACCTCGTGCACCGGGACGTGTCGCCGGACAATGTCCTGCTCTCGCGCGACGGGCAGGTGCACCTGGCCGACTTCGGCGTGGCGCGCGCCGAGGGCAACACCGACGAGACCATGCCGGGGGTCCCCAAGGGGAAGCGCGGCTACATGTCGCCCGAGCAGGCGCGCGGGGGCGAGGTGGGCCCGACCGCGGACGTGTTCGCGTTGGCTCGCGTGGTGGCCGAGTGCGCCGATGTCCTCTGCAGCGACGGGCTGCGCGCCGTGCTCGACAAGGCCGTGGCAGAGAAGCCGGCAGACCGCTTCCAGACCTGCGCCGAGTTCGGCGACGCGCTCTTGACCGCGGTGCCGCCGCCGCTCGACGCCCGCGCCGCGCTGGCCGAGTGGATCGCCACCACCGCGCCGCCCGAGGGCCAGACGCTGGGCGCCAACGCCTCCGAGCCGCCCGCGCCCCGCACGCCCAACCGCCCGTCGCAGCCCGCGATTCGGCCCGTCGGTCCCGAGCCCGTCCTGTTCGCCTCGGTGGGCAAGCGGCGCAGGTCGCGCACGGTGCGCACCATCGCCGGCGTGGGCGTCGCGCTCGCGGTGCTGTGGGTGGTGCTCCCGGTGGCCTGGGTCGCGCTCCACCAGCACGGCCTCGAGCCCGGCGAGTCGGTCCGGCCCGGCCTGCACGGTCCCGAGGGCAGCATGCACATCCGCACCCGGCCCGACGGCGCCGAGATCTACGTGGACGGCCAACTGCGCGGCGTGTCCCCGCTGGTGGTCGCGCTGCCGGAGGGCAAGCATCAGGTCCGCGTGGGCTCGGTGCGCCTGGAGAAGTGGCGCGCCGTCGAGGTGCCGATCCGCGCCCGCGAGATCAGCGACGTCGAGGTCGATCTGTCGCGTTGACGCTCGCGCGATTGGCCGCTACAGAGCGGCACACGATGGTCACCTACGTCCTCCTCGCCGTGTTCGCGATCGTGATCGCGCGCACCCTCTTCGCCCGCCGCGGCGACATCAGCGGCCCGCAGGCGCAGGCGCTCGTCAAGGCCGGCGCGCGCCTCCTCGACGTGCGCTCGCCCGAGGAGTTCAGCGGCCAGCACCTGCCCGGCGCCGTGAACCTCCCGCTGCCCGCGCTGGCCGACAAGCTCTCTACGCTCGCGCCCAAGGACGCCCCCATCGTCGTCTATTGCCAGAGCGGCATGCGCAGCGCCCACGCGGTCAAGCTCCTCAAGGCGAACGGCTTTTCGCAGGTGCACAACCTGGGCGGCCTCGGCAACTGGTAGGTGCGCGCGGCACTCACCCCCGCGCACGCGCCTGTCTGTGAGTGTGACGATCATCAACTGGCGCAGGCGCGAATGTCTGCTAATGATCGGTGCTCGACCTTTTCAAATCACGCCGCACGAGGTTCCCATGACCCGCACTTCTCGCATCGCACGCACCGCCGCCGGCCTCCTCATCCTGGGCGCCGCGGTCGCGTGCACGTTCAACATCACGTTCGATCAGGACAAGTCGATCACCGTCGACGCGAACGGCACCGCGCTCTCGCAGGTGCAGGCCATCGACCTCTCGACGCAGCCGGACGTGCAGGCGCACAAGGCCAACGTCAAGTCGCTCGACCTGAACCAGGCCATCCTCACCATCACCGCGGTCGACGCCCTCAACACCTGGGCCACCGTCACCGGCTCGGTCGCGCTGCGTCCGGACGGCCTCACCGACTCGTCGCAGGACGTGGCCGTGGGCAGCCTGACCAACTTCGCCATCACCCAGGGGAACACGGTCACGCTGCAGGGCTCGACGGCGCTCGACGCCTTCGTGCTCAACGCGGTCAAGGGCACGGGCAAGTTCCAGATCGTCATCACCGGCTCCACCACGGGCGGGCAGGTGGGCAAGTTCACCATCGACGCCAAGCTCAAGCTGGCGATGGAGTACGAGACGTAGAGCGCGGCCAGGAGCCCCGCAAGGCCACGCGCCCTCGCCCCAACTCACACGGGGCGGGGGCGCTCGCTTTTGCGGCGGCGACTCGTCGCGCTGCACCTTGACTTGCCGCGCGCTTCGGGACACCTACGGCGCTCCAATCCTGCCCGGAGATCCCATGCGCGAGTTCGAGAACAAGGTCGCCTTCGTCACTGGAGCTTCCCGCGGCATCGGGCGGGCCGCCGCGGTCCGTCTGGCCGGGGGCGGCGCCACGCTGGCCCTGGGCTACGCCGGCAACGACGCGGCCGCGCAGGAGGCCAAGGCGCTCTGCGAGCAGGCCGGGAGCCCCAAGGTCGCGCTCATGAAGTTCGACGTCGGCGATCCGGCGGCGTGCCAGAAGGCCATCGAGGACGTGGTGGCCGCGCTCGGCGGCCTGAACATCCTGGTCAACAACGCCGGCATCTCCATCGACGGCCTCATCCTCCGCTACAAGGCCGAGGACCTCGAGCGCACGCTGCAGGTCAATCTGCAGAGCGCGTTCCACCTCTCGAAGGCCGCCGCGCGCCCCATGCTCAAGGCCAAGGGCGGCGCCATCGTGAACCTCACCAGCGTGGTGGGCGAGCAGGGCAACGCCGGCCAGACGGCGTACTCGATGGCCAAGGCCGGGCTCATCGGCCTCACCAAGTCGCTCGCGCGCGAGCTCGGGAGCCGCGCCATCCGCGTCAACGCGGTCAGCCCCGGCTACATCGAGACCGACATGACCAAGGAGCTCCCCGAGGCCGCGCGCAACGCCATGGTGGGCGTGACCGCGCTGGGCCGCGCCGGGACCGCGCAGGAGTGCGCCGACGCCATCGCCTTCCTGGCCAGCGACCGCGCGAGCTACATCACCGGAGAAGTGCTGCGCGTCAACGGCGGCATGTACATGTAGTCGACTTCAAGGTACTTCTCCGGCGAATGGACGCGACCGCCCACTCGGGAGGCAACAAGCAGCCACGCACGCTCGCGGGTCTGACCTTCGTGCGCGCGCTGCGGCCGCTCCTCTACGTGCTGCTGGTGGGCAGCGCCATCCTGGCGTTCTGGGGCGGCGGCGAGATCGCGGGGCAGAAGCTGCCGCGCTGGGCGGCCTCGTTCGGGCCCGCGCTGTTCGGCGTGTTCCTGGTGGCCTTCTCGATCTACCGGCTGGCGCTGGTGCGCGCCAAGCGCTACCCGGCGGCGAACGGGCTGTTCCAGATCGGCCTGGGCGTGCTCGTGTTCGTGCTGCTCCTGCCGGGCTCGCGGCATGGGCTCGAGGCCATCGCCCCGGCCACGGGCCCCGACGACGTGACCGCGCTCCTGTCCTCGGCGGATCCGCGCGTGCGCTCGCTCGCGGCCGAGGTCATCGGCCTGCGCGGCGCGTCCTCTCGCTACGCGCCCGCGCTCATCGACCACCTGACGGACGAGGACGCGCACGTGCGCCAGGAGGTCAAGACGGCCCTCATCCGCATCGCGGGCTACGACGCCGCGCAGGGCGTGCCGGACGATCAGGTCGTGCAGAAGTGGCGCGACGAGGCCAAGCAGCGCGGATGGACGGCGCCGTAGAGCAACAGCAAGAGCGACTGCTTCACAGGAAGGAAAGAAGGAAGGGTTTGCCGGGAGGCGAGCTCCTTTTTTCCTTCCCTCCTTCCTGTGAAGCTTTTTCGTTCCCCGCCCTTCGTCGGGCCGGATGCGCCTTGACGAATCGTCCGCCCACCCCTACGTTCCGCTCGTGCCCCACCGCCTCGCCGCGCCTGCTGCCAAGAAGACCAAGGACACCGCCGCCATCGCGCGCGAGCGGCTGTCGTCGTGGATCGCGGAGCGCGGGCTCAAGTCCACCCGGCAGCGCGACGTCATCGTGGACACGTTCTTCCAGGCGACCGGGCACCTGAGCGTCGACGAATTGCTCGAGCAGGTGCTCAAGCGCGACGCGAACATCGGCGCGGCCACCGTCTACCGCACCATGAAGATCCTGAGCGAGGCCGGCCTCGCCAGCGCGCGGCACTTCGACGACGGCCAGACGCGCTACGAGGCCGCGCTCGACCGGCACCACCACGACCACCTCATCTGCACGAGCTGCCACACCATCGTGGAGTTCGAGAACGAGCGCATCGAGGAGCTGCAGGACGCGGTCGCCGCGGAGCACGGCTTCACGGTCACGCGGCACAAGCTGGAGCTGTACGGCCTCTGCAAGAACTGCCAGGCCAAGAGCGACACGTAGCCGCTCGCTTGGGATCCCAATCGTTCCCGCTGGGGCTGTGGCGTCAGGCCGCAGGGCGGAGGATTGCGTCCGCGCGCGCGCTGCGTGTATCTTCGCGGCGATGAGAATGAGAATCAAAACCGTTCTCGCTCCAGCCGCGCTGGGCGTCCTTTTGGCCACCTCGGCCTGCACGGGCACGCGCGCCCCGCGCTCGGACGGGGAGCGCCTGTACCTGTCGCGCTGCACGAGCTGCCACGCCGCCTACGAGCCGCGCGACTACACCGCCAACGAGTGGGACCACGCGGTGGCGAAGATGATCGACCTGAAGAAGGTCGAGCTCTCGGAGGGCGACCGCGCGCTCATCCTCTCGTACCTCTTGGGCACCGAGCAGGCCGGGACGCGGGTGGCCTCGGCGCCGATGCGCGTGGGCGCGGGCGGGCCGTAGGCCGGAGCCGATCGCGCTCTGCCGCTAGCTCGCGATCTCTTTCGTGATCCGCTGCGCCTCGAGCCCGATCTCGCGCAGCATCCCCGCCGGCGACACGTAGAACCCGCAGAAGTAGAGCCCGGGCAGCTTCGACTGCCCGCCTGACGCGAGCGGCATTCCCTTCGGATCGCAGACCTCCGCCGCCGCCGGCAGGAACTCCTCCAGCGCCGGCCGGTAGCCCGTGCCCAGCACCACCGCGTCGAACGCGTGCGCGCTGCCGTCCTCGAACACCACGCCGTCCTCGGTGAACCGCGTCACGCCGCCGTGCACGCGGATGCGGCCCGCGCGGATGTGGTCCATGGTGCCGATGTCGAGCAAGGGGATGCGCCGGTCGTGCTTGATCTGGTGGTTGGGCCCGTACGGCAGCTTCTTCAGGCCCACCTTGGTGATGTCGCCGACCGTGAGCCGCACGAGCGGCCACGAGAGCGCGTCCGCGAGCCAGGTGGGCAGGTGCCGCATGGTGGCCCCGACCGCGAGGATGGGCACGAGGCCGAGGAGGTCGCGCTGGACGACGTTCACGGCCGAGCGCACCGACAGATGCGCCTCGGCGCCGCGCTCGACGAGGTCGATGGCCTGCTCGCACGCGGAGTTTCCGAAGCCGATCATCAGCACCGGGCGGCCCTTCCACGGGTCGCCGTTCTTGTACTCGCTCGAGTGCAGCAGCGTCCCGCGGTACGACGCCATGCCCTCCCACGTCGGCCGCACGGGCTTGCGCGTGTAGCCGGTG
>JAFEBC010001029.1 GCA_018266095.1 Deltaproteobacteria bacterium | reverse complement strand
TTCCCTTCATCGACGCCCACTACCGCACGCTCGAAGGCCGCTCGCAGCGCGCGGTGGCCGGCTTCTCCGGCGGCGGCCTCGACACCATGATCCTCGCCGAGCGGCACCCCGACCTCTTCGTCGCCGCGGGCAGCTTCTCGGGCTTCCTCGATCCGTACTCGGAGGTCGGCCAGGCCGTCGTGCAGGAGTTCGCGTCGCTCGATCAGGATCTGTGCGGCGCGACCTATGGGTGGACAGCCATCTGGGGCGATCCTGCCCAGCACCCCATGGGTTGGGAGGGGCACGATCCGCTGTACCTGCCGGCGAGCCTGGCCGACACCTCCGTCTACCTCGCGGTGGGCAACGGCGCGCAGTGGCCCAGCGACGTCGATCCCGATCCGCAGCTCGAGACCATCGAGGGCATCGCGCTCGGCATGGCGCAGTCGTTCGACGCGGCGCTGACGGCGAGCGGCGTGCGGCACACGGTGAACTACCGGTCATGCGGGCTGCACCAGTTCGCGCACGCGGGCGACGACCTCAAGGACTTCTGGCCGCAGATGCAGCGCGCGTTCGGCGACCACGCTCCGCGCGAGTTCGACTTCTCGACGGGCGACGCGAGCGCGGGCGTGTACGGCTGGACGTTCACGGCGGATGCGGCGCGGGCGCCGGAGTTCCTCAGCTTCACGAATGTCTCGCGCGCGGGGCTGCGCGCGACCGGGTCGGGGAAGACGGTAGTGACCACCGCGGCGCTCTTCGAGCCGGGCCAGTACGTGCTCGTGTGGGCCGGTGGCCTGTCGCTCTCGCTCGTGCGCGCGGATCGCGACGGCCGTGCCACGTTCACGATCGATCTCGGCCGTGCGCACACGCTCGAGCAGGGGACGCCGGAAGAGCTCGCAGCCGCCGCGGCCGATCCGCGGTACTTCACCACGCGCCAAGTCGCGCTGCTGGAGCTCTGAGTCCGTCCTAAGCGAAGGGATTCACGAAGCGCACCCCGTCGACCCTCGGCAGCGATGCGCGGTCCTCGCCCACATACTCTTCGCAGCGCGCTGCCACCGCAGTCGACCAATTGAGCGCGTCCCACCACGAGATCTGCTGTTTCACGCGATAGCCCAGCGCACGCAGCACATCCTCGCGGTGGACGGACACGACCTCGAGGTCCTCAGCGGCGAACCGCACGCGCTCATTGGCCTGAGCGACCGTGGCCAAGGGCGGCTGCGTGCCGCGCCTCTTGGTGAGCGCGACGAACAGTTCGCCGAGCACATTGGTGCTGACCACCAGGCTGTCTCCAGTCGCGAGGACGGCCCGAGCGGCATCGCGCTTCTTGGGGACGCTCGTGTCGTACAGCCAGACCAGCGTGCTCGTGTCGAGGAATCTACGCATCGTCGTGCTCATGCAACTCGTCGGGCGTGAAGCGCCGCGCAGGGGTGTTGTTTCCGCGCTGCTTCACGAAGCGGTCCGCGTCCGCCAGCATCCGCGCCCCCGGCGTCCCGAGCTGGCCTCCATACGCAGCCAAGGCGCCGACCACGACCTCGTTGAGGCTTCGATCCTCATCGATGGCTCGCTTCTTCGCCCGCTGGAGGATGTTCTTGGGGACGCGAAATGTCGCGTTCTTCATCTGCTTTGGTGGCTGCGTGGGCATGCCGATCTCCTCGCATGAGGATATGCACGAGTTCTGTGCAGCGCAACTCTCGTGCAGATAGCCCCGGGCTGTTCCCCGCGGTCCCGCCAGCAGCGCGTCTGCAGCCCCACACCAGACGGCTGCTCGGCGCTGCGATCGGGATCACATCGCGCGCGCGTCTTCATCCACCCGCAACAACCGGCAGGTGCAAATTTCGACCGCGTTTTTTCACGCGTTGGCCCCTGGACGTTTCGGGCAATGCAGGGCTACCGTCTCACCCACTGATGGCCACCTCATCCTACCGGCTCGGCTCCTCGTCTGCGTCCT
>JAFEBC010001028.1 GCA_018266095.1 Deltaproteobacteria bacterium | reverse complement strand
GGTAGTCGAGCTTGGGGCCGCCGGACGGCTTGAGCGTGACGGTGCCGCCGCTCTCGCCGGGCGCGAAGCCGTCGATCATGAGCGCGATGCTGCTGGCCACGTGCGGGAGGAAGGACATGCCGCCGCGCAGGGCGCCGCCGAAGCCGCCCAGGGCGATGCTGGAGAGCATCGGGTGCACGGGGGCGGCCTCGAGGAAGTAGCCGGCGCCACCCGTGCGCCTGGCGAAGTGGTGCGAGGCCACGGATTGCGGGGCGCCATAGAAGCCCTCGACGTGCTCCTTGTACACGGCGGCCACGCCCACGACGGGGTGCAGCCAGGTCTTCTGGCCGACTGGTCCCTGCGTGAGGCCCGAGCGCAAGAGGAGCGCGGGGGAGTTGAGGGCGCCGCCTGACAGGACGAAGAGGCGCGATTCGACGCGGACGGTGCGGCCCGTGGGCGTGTGCGTGGCGCGGTCGATGATGGTGCCGAGCGCGGCCACGATGCGGCCCTGCGACCACTCGAGCTTGTCCACGCGGCAATCCGCGTAGACGCCGGCCCCGCGCGAGACGGCGTCGGGCAAGTAGGTGAGCGCCGCCGATTGCTTGGCGTCGACGGGGCAGCCCATGCCGCAGTAGCCCGAGCGCAGGCAGCCGCGCACGTTGCGGCTCGTGGTGTCGACCTCCCAGCCCAGCCTCTTGCAGCCGTCATAGAGCGAGCGGTTGTTGAAGTTCGTGTCGTCGAGCTCGACCTTCTGGATGCCCAGGCGCTGCTCGACCTCGTCGAAGTGGCCCTTGAGCTCCGCGTTGGTGACGGCGGTGCCCTCGTGCTCGCGCCACCAATCGACCACGTGCTCAGGCGTGCGGAAGCTCGTGGTCCAGTTGACCACCGTGCCGCCGCCGACCGCGCGGCCCTGCAGGACGGCCATGCTCAGGTCGGCCGTGGCCCGGTTGCCGCGCTCCTGATACAGCCGCGGGAACGCCGTGCCCTCCTGCATGTCGAAGTCGTCCTTGGTGTGGTGGCCGCCCTCCTCGAGCACCACCACGCTCGCGCCCGCTTGCGTGAGCCGGCTCGCCGCCATCGAGCCGCCCGCGCCGCTGCCGATGATGCAGACGTCCGGCTTGAGCACGAGGTCCTGCGTGACCTCCTTGCCGCTGACGATGCGTCCGGCGGTCATCGCGCGCCTCCAGCGGCGGGTGCGCCCGGCGACGTCGGGGGCGCTGGGGGCATGGCGGGCGGTGTCGCGGCCGCCTTGCGGGCCTCGAGGACGGACTTGACGAGCTCGACGGGCGGCCCCGGGTAGCCCACGGAGGCGTACGTCTCGGGCGAGGCGAAGTACATCGCGCACGAGAGGCGCTTCAAGACCTGATAGCCCGTGCGCTTCACGGCCAGGCGCGAGTTCGCCCAGGCCGCGAGGTGCTGGTCCTGCTGCTCGGCGCTCTTCTGCGTGAACGGGATCGGCGGCATGCCGGACACGAGCGAGAACAGGGCGTTCTCGAACAGGTGCACGACCTGCTTGAACTCCTTCTTGCTC
>JAFEBC010001027.1 GCA_018266095.1 Deltaproteobacteria bacterium | reverse complement strand
GTCTTCACCTGCGGATCCACATCGCCGGTCGACGTGTTCTCGGGCGGCGGCGGCACGGAGGTGCCCTCGATGGCGGGCGGGTTCTCCGTGCGCGTCAACGAGGGGAGGGGGTTCCCGCCGGCCGACACCGGGGCGGGCGGCTTGGGCGCCGCGTTGGCCTGGGCCGGCTGCGCAGGCGCGGGCGTCCCGGCGTCGACCGCGGGGCGCTGGGTCTCCTTGGTGGTCACGTCCGACTTCGAGACGCGCCGGTAGATGCGCCCGTCGACCACCAGCAGCACGTCGTTGACGAGCCCCGGCAGCTTGTCCCGACAGCCCTGCGAGTCCGCGAGCTTGTAGGTCACGCCCTTCTGCTTGGTCCCCTCTTCGGCGAAGGGCACGCCCGCCACCAGGCACCCGCCGTTGGCGGCGTTGATGTCGGCGATGGCGGCGCCCGGCGCGAAGGGATCGGCCGCGGCAGGCCCGGCGTCGACCGGCTCCGGAGGCGGAGGGGGCGGCGCAGGATCGCGCGCCAGCACGGCCGCGGGATCGACGGCGCTCAGCGAGGCGAGGCCCTTCTGCAGCTCGGCGCGCTGCTTCTCCTGCTCGGCGCGCTCCTTCTTGGCGGTCTCCTTCCCCTTCTGGATGGTCGCCAGGAGCTCCTGCGCGGGGTCGTAGTCGGCCGACTCCTGCGGGACCTGCTTGAGCTCGGCCACCACCTCGTCCATGCGCGGATCGAGGTAGGCGTCATCGAGCTGCCGCACGTACAGGTCCTGGTGGATGCGGCTCGCCTTCTCGTAGTGCGCCGACGGCTCCAGCGGCTTCTTCTTGCACGCAGGCGCCAGCGCCAAACAGGCGAGTCCGAGGAAGAGTGCGAGCCGACCAGCCATGTCCACCTCCATCGAGAGCTTGAGCGTCCGCCCAACGACCGACCCTCGGGCGCTTCAACCATGCCATAGCACGCCACCCGACCGATGGCGGCTTTCTGGCCGACGGGTCAAATCAAGCCTCCTTTTTGGAGTCTCCATGCGCTTGGTCAAGTTCGCCCTTCCCGCTCTCTTCATCGCCGCCCTCGCCCTCTACGCCGCCCGCTCGTGGACGGAGGCGTCCGACGCCGCCGCGCGGGGCCTCGCGGTCGAGCACTCGCGCTCGCAGTTCGCCCAGCGCGCCGGGGTGGTGAGAGGTGCGACGGATCTCGAGCGCTACCGCGTGGAGCAGAAGCAGCTCCTGCGCGCGTGGTTCGCCGAGCAGGCCGAGCTGGGCAACCGCTGGCCGGCGCTGCGTGGCCTGGCCGCGCCCTTCGTGCCGCCCGAGCCGCACGCCAAGAACGGCGACCTGCGCGAGTACCAGGACCTGGCCGACGCGGCGATCGGCGCGTGGCGCGAGGGCCGCTTCGAGCTGGTCAACTCAGTCGTGGGCGGCGGGCTGCGCCTGGACGTCTTGAAGGTGGCCAAGACCGGAAATCACCTCGCGGTCGACCTCGCCGTCTGGGGCGCGCCGGAAGAGATCGAGCTCGAGGAGCTCCGCGATGGCCGCCAGCAGCAGAAGGCCTCGGTGCCCCTCACGTTCCGCGGGATGTCGCTGCGCTTCTTCGACGAGGCCGGCAAGCTCATCGCCGAGATGCCGGGCGAGGGTGAGCCTTCCCTGCGCCTGGACATCCCCGAGCGCCT
>JAFEBC010001026.1 GCA_018266095.1 Deltaproteobacteria bacterium | reverse complement strand
TGCTGCTCGAAGGCTATCCGCCGCCCAAGTCGCCGCTGCTCACGGGCTTCTCGCTCGCGCCGGACCCGGGCGTGCTGGAGGTGAACCTGCCGCCGTCGTCGAGCTTCGAGCAGCACGCCAAGCTCGTCGACGACGTGTTCGACGCGGCGCTGCACGCGGGCCTGCACGCCGAGAAGTACCTGCTCGACGGGCGCCAGGCCGGGAGCGGCGGCGGCAATCACCTCACGCTGGGCGGCCCGAGCGCGCAGCAGAGCCCGTACGTGCGCGACCCGCGGATGCTCGCGAGCCTCGTCACCTTCGTGCAGCACCATCCGTCGCTGTCGTATCTCTTCAGCGGACTGTTCGTGGGGCCGACCTCGCAGGCGCCCAGGCTCGACGAAGCCCGGCACGACGCGCTGTACGAGATGGAGATCGCGCTGGCCCGCGCGCACGCGCAGCCGCCCGGGGTGCCCGCGCCGCCGTGGCTCGCGGATTCGCTCTTCCGTCACCTGCTCGTGGATGTGTCGGGCAACACGCACCGCGCCGAGCTCTGCATCGACAAGCTCTTCGACTGGCGCACGCCGCACGGGCGCCAGGGCATCGTCGAGCTGCGCGCGTTCGAGATGCCGCCGCACCCGCGCATGATGGTGGCGCAGGCGCAGCTCTTCCGCGCGCTGACGGCCGCGTTCGCGCAAGAGCCGGTGAAGGCGCCGCTCGTGCGCTGGGGCCTGGAGCTGCACGACCGCTTCCTCCTGCCCGCGTGGCTGTGGAAGGACTTCGAGGACGTGCTCGGGTTCCTGAGCGCGCGCGGCCTGCCGCATCCGGCCGAGGTGTACCGCGCGTTCCTGGAGCTGCGCTGTCCGGTCGCGGGCCAGCTCGACGCCGAGGGCGTGCTGCTCGAGGTGCGCAACGCGCTGGAGCCGTGGAACGTGCTGGGCGAGGAGCCCGCGGCGGGCGGCACGAGTCGCTATGTCGATTCGTCCGTCGAGCGCATCCAGGTGCGCTGCGAAGGCATCGTGCCGGGTCGGCATCAAGTCTTGGTGAACGGCCACGTGCTGCCCTTGCGCGCGACGGGCCGCGCGGGAGAGGCCGCCGCGGGCGTGCGGTTCCGCGCCTGGGCGCCGCCGCACAGCCTGCATCCGCACCTGGGCATCCACCACCCGATCCGCCTCGACGTGATCGACCTCTGGTCCAAGCGCTCCCTGGGCGCGTGCGCGTACCACGTGTGGCACCCCGAGGGCCGCGCGTTCGATGCGCTGCCGCTGACGCGCTTTGAGGCCTCGGCGCGGCGCGCGCAGCGGTTCACGCCCGTCGGCCCGCTCCTGTGGCCGGTGCAGCCCGTGCCCGCGGACATGCACCCGGACGCGCCGTGGACCCTCGACCTGCGGCGCTTGAACCTCGATCGGCCGACCCCTCCGCCCGGTGGCTTCGCATGACCATCTTCGACGGCTACGCCGCGCTCCCCGGCACCTACGACGAGGTCTTCGGCCAGGACGGCCAGCTGCAGGCCCCCTTCGCGCGCGCGTTCTCGGCGTTCAGCAAGCGCGAGCCCGCCGAGTTCACGCGCAGCCAGGCGCTGGCGGAGAAGGCGCTGCTCAATCAGGGCGTGACGTTCTCGGTCTACAACGACGCGCGCGGCGCAGAGAAAGTGTTCCCGTTCTGCCTCCT
>JAFEBC010001025.1 GCA_018266095.1 Deltaproteobacteria bacterium | reverse complement strand
GGACGTGGCGCGCGACGCGGAGCCGAAGCCCGCGGGCGCCGAGGCGGAGGCGAAGGACGCGAAGAAGGGCCAGAAGCCCGAGCTGATCTCGCCCGACGCCGCGCAGACCTCGAAGGGCCAGACGGCGGCCGAGGACGCGCTCTACAACGCGCTCGCCTCGCACGCGCACGCGGCCCGCGAGACGACGCGCGATCAATCGCCGTGGCGGCGCGCGGATGCCCTGCGCGCGATGGGCCTGCTGGGCGCCGAGTACGTGTCGCGCTTCCCCAAGAGCGCGCGGGTGGCGCAGGTGAAGTTCAACGTCGCGCGCGCCTCGTACGACGAGACCGATTGGAAGCGGGCGGCGGAGCTCTTCGGCGCCTTCGTGGCCGAGCACCCGGATTCGCCCGACGCGCCCGCGGCTGCGAACCTGGCGCTCGATGCGCTGCACCAGTCGGGCGACTACGACGCGATGGAGAAGCAGGGCAAGGCGTTCGCGGAGAACGCGCGGCTCTCGCCGCAGCTTCGCAAGGACCTGACCGACATCGTCACGCGGGCGCGCGGCGAGCAGCTCTCGGTGGTGGCGCTGCAGTCGACGGCCAAGACGGGCGACGCGGGCCGCGGGCTCATCGAGCTGGCGGACAAGCAGGGCAAGGGCCCCCTGGCCGAGCGCGCGCTGCACGCGGCGTTCACGACCTACCGCGACAAGAAGGACAAGCCGCACATGGACGAGGTGGCGGCGAAGCTGCTCCTCGACTACCCGACCTCGGCGTACGCGGTCGACGTGCTGGTCACGCAGGCGCGGCTCGCGCTGGAGCTCGCGGATTTCGACGCCGCGGCGCAGGCGTACGAGACCTTGGGCGAGCGGTTCCCCAATGAGGCGACGGGCACGGATTCGATCATCGCGGGCTCGGCGCTGCGGCAGCTCTTGGGCGACTCCAAGCGCGCGGCGGGAGATCTGGAGCGGTTGCCGGTCGAGCGGCGCACGGGCGTCCTGGGCTTGAAGCTGGCCGAGGCGCGCTTCCAGGCGGGCGATCCGGCGGGCGC
>JAFEBC010001024.1 GCA_018266095.1 Deltaproteobacteria bacterium | reverse complement strand
CTGGTGCTCCCGCCACGCACGGCGTCGGAGCCGCTGACCTTCCTGCTCGCCCTGCACGCGGCGCAGCGGTCGATCACGCTCCTGCACGCCCGGACGGATCCGGCGGGGCGCGAGCTGGTGCGGTCGAGCTTCGCGGATGAGGCCGCGCGGGCGCTGCGCGATCTGGGCGTGCGGGAGGTCACCTCGACTGCGCTGCAACCGATCCCCGCGCTCACGAGCTGCGCCACCGCGGAGGAGCTGCTGGCGCGCGCGGCGCTCGAGGCCTTCGCCGAGCCGGCGTGGAGGGTGTCGAGGCCGCTGCCCGCCGAGGACGCGCGGGCGCTCGCGGCCCGGGTGCTCCCCAGCCCCTTGCGGCCACGTCTCCTGCGGGTGGCGCGGGCCTCGCTCGCGGAGCGGGAACGGCTGCGCGCCTTCGTCGGCGACATCGAGCCGGGACGCTTCTCTGGACAGCTCTCTGGGCGCGCGCTCGCGCTCGCCGCGCCGCTGTTCCGCTTCGACGCGGTGTCGCCCGCCTCTGCGAGCCGCCTGGAGGACGCCGCGCACTGCAAGTTCCGCTTGTTCGGCAAGCGCGTCTTGGGCCTCGAGGAGGACGACGAGGCGCTCGACGACCTCGCCGCGCACCAGCGGGGCACGCTCCTGCACGGCATCCTGGAGTCGGTCTACCAGCGCCTGCGCGAGCGCGACCTCCTGCCGCTGCAGCGCAAGGACACTGGGGAGATCCTGGCGCTGCTCGAGGCCATCTCCATCGAGCAGTGCGAGGCGTTCGCGCGCACGCAGCCTGTGGGACATCGCGGCCTCTGGTCCATCCGCCGCCAAGAGGTCGCGCAGACCGCCCGAGAGGTGGTCCTCCACGATCTCGCCGCCGGCGCCGATCCGCTGGAGCTGGAGCGCAAGTTCGGCCCCGACGCCGACTGGCCTCCGGTGCTCCTGCCCTCTCCTGGGGGCGAGGAGTCGCTGGTGGTGCGCGGCGCCATCGATCGCGTCGACCGGCGGCCCGCTCTCGAGGGGCGGCGGTCACTCCTGGTGCTCGACTACAAGTCGCGCAGCATCGAAGGGCTCCGGGAGCAGCTTCGCCCGGCGCGCTGGACGGAGCCCGACTTCCAGCTCCTCGTGTACGCGCTGGCCCTGCGCGCGAAGCATCCCGACGTCATCGTGGACGCGGCGCTCTACAGCTTGAAGAGCGCCGAACAGACGCTCGGCCTCCGCGAGGCGGCCAGCAAGAAGAAGCCGCCGGTCGACCTCGCCGCCATCCTCGAGCTCGATCCGGCCGCGCGGGCGCGGCTGCGCCAGAGCGAGCCCGAGGTGCGCAACGTCGCGGACGCCGCCTGGGAGCTGGCGTCGGCCCTGCGCGCCGGCACCATGCCGGTGCAGCCCCTGGGGTGCGACTGGTGTCAGCTCAAGCCGGTGTGCCGGATCGTCGCCCTGCCCGAAGGCGAGGAGGACACATGAGCCTCGCCCGGTTGTTCCTGCTCGAACGCGACGCCGTGGTCACCGCAGGCGCGGGGACCGGCAAGACGCACTCGCTCGTGACGCTCTGCCTCCACCTGCTGGGCGGCGTGGGGCGCGCCGAGGCCCTGGCCCCCGCGCGGCTGTGCGCCGTGACGTTCACGGAGAAGGCCGCGGCCGAGCTGAGGGCGCGCGTGCGGACCCGACTCGATGGACTCGCCGACGCCGCGAGCGACGGGGAGCGGCGGCTGCGCGAGCCCGATCTGTT
>JAFEBC010001023.1 GCA_018266095.1 Deltaproteobacteria bacterium | reverse complement strand
CCTGGGGCTTGATGGCCACGAAGAGGTCGTTGCCGCTCGCCGTGACGTCATACTTCACGTCGCCGTCGAGCCCGACCACGAGCCGCGCCACGCGCCGCGAGCCCTCGTCGAACTGGGCCGCCGTCACGCCGCGCACACCGTCCAGCTTCACCGCCAGCGGCGAGGCCAGCTTGGTGACGTCGCTCCCGGTGAGGTCGATGACCAGCCGCGAGGGCTCGGTCATCTTGAACACCGTGAAGCTCGGCTTGGCCGTGCCGCGGATGGCGAGCCGCCCATCCGGCGAGGTCTCCACCGCCGTGATGCGCGCCGCCTGGTTTGCCTGCACCTGCGCCGCGTCAGCAGCCTGCGCCGTCCGCGCGGTGCCCAGCGCCAACATCGCCAGGACAGCCATCCTCATGAAGAACTGACCGTGCCGAGTCATCGGGTGCTCCTTGGTTCCCTCAAGCTTGCGAACTGTTTGGCCGATCGCCATCGAAGTGCTCCTTAGCGCTGCGCTGCGCCCAGAGATTCGCCGTCCTTGAGCATCTGTTCGGACATCAGCTCATCGGCGCTCTTGGGGACCTTCAGCGGATAGTTCTGGAGATAGACGCGGCCAGTGGCGTTGTCGGTGATCGTCTCGGTGATGATGATCTGATCGCGCTGGATGCTGGTGACCTTGCCCCAGTTCTGGCCCACGAAGTCACCGATGTGCACCGTCCAGCCGCGCCCGTCCGGGTCCTCGATCATGGCCAGCGGCGACGAGGTGCCGGTCATGGTCAGCGAGAGGCGGAGCCGGTCGAGCGAGAACCGCTGCAGCGGGCCGGCCTTGCGATCGCCGGACGGACGCACCGCGGTCTGCTTCACTTCCTTGATGGCGAACACGTTCTGGAACGGGTCGCGCTTGCCCACGGGCGAATAGACGTAGATGGCCGTCGGCGTCTTCGGCTTGTCGTCGTCGTCCAGCACCTTGGGCGCGGGCGGCGGCGGCGCAGGGCGCTTGGGCGGCGGCGGCGGCGCGCCACAGGCCGTCCACACGAAGACCGGCAGGATGACGAGCAGCGCCCGGGCAGTCCGGGCCAGGGTCGGGTTGTTCACTTGCCCCCTCCGGCCTGCGGCAAGAAGCGGAAGGTGGTGGCGACGTAGCTCGCCTGGACCACGACCTTCTCGTTCTCGACCTTGGGTGAAGCCATGCGGATGTTGGTCACGTTCACGATGCGGGCGAGCTTGGAGAGCGAATCGAGGAACACGCCGATCTCGTGGTAGTTGCCGGTCACCGACATGACGATCGGGATCGACGCGTAGAACGACTGGCGCACCTCGGCCTGCGGCTCGATGTTGTTGATCACGAGGCCGCTCTTGTTGCCGATCTCCGAGAGCGAGCTGATGAGCTCGGCCATGTTGGCCTCGTTCGGGAGCTCGGTCAGCGCCTGCGCGAGGCGGCGCTCGAGGATCTCCTTCTCGTGCTTGAACTGGGCCAGGTTGTTGGCGATCGACTGCTTCTGGATGAGGTCGTCCTCGAGGCGGCGCAGGTCGGCGCGCCGGCGGGCCGTGTCATCCATCGCCGGGCTCACCATCAGGAAGAAGTTGAGCGCGGTCACCAGCACCACCAGGATGCCTGCGCCGGCGAGCTTCTGCCCGGTCGGGAGCTTGTTGAAGTTGTTCGCGAGATCTTGTGCGGTCAGGGCCATGGTCTCAAGTCTCCCGGTCAGGCCTGGTAGTTGGCCCGGCAGGTGATCTCCCAAGTGACCACGCCGTCGTTGCGCTGGCTGGCCTTCTTGATGACCACGTCGGTGAAGTGCTTGCTGGTCTTGAGCTTCTTGCTGAAGGTCGAGAGGTCGTCGTAAGTGACCGCCGTCCCGCGCATGGAGACGTTGCCGCCCTGCTCGGTGAAGTCCTCGAGCACGACCTTCTGCGGGATGATCGACGACAGCTCGTCGAGCACCTTCACCGGACCGGTGCGGCCCTGCTTGAGGTCGTCGAGGATCTTCAGCTTGTCCTCGAGCGCCTTCTTCTCCTGGGTGATCGACTTGACCTCGCCGATGGTCTTCTCGAGCTGGGCGATGTCGCTGCGCGTCGCGTCGATCTGACGCTGCACGCGGCTCAGCTCGTTGTCGACCGACTGCCACCACAGGAAGTTGGCGACCAGCGCGACCGCGACGGCGACACCCAGCAGGATGAGCTGCTGCTTGCCGAACTCGCGCTTTCGGGCCGCTTTGACCGGCAGCAGGTTGATCCGAATCATCGCTCTCGCTCCTCACCCAGACCTGAACTGCAGAACCATCCGACTGACTGCACGCGCACTTCCGACCTACCGCTCGTTCGTCCGCCGCAGCGCGAGGCCGACGCCGACTGCAGCGGAGGGCGCGACCTCCATCACGTAGTTGGGATCGAATCGACGGTTGTCGATCTCGATGCCCTTGAAGGGGTTCAGGATCTCCACCGGCACGCCGACGCGCTGCTCGATCACCTTGAAGAGCGCGGGGATCTTGGCGGTGCCGCCCGAGAGGTACAGGCGCGCGATGTGCGAATCCGCCGCCGTGGCCGTGTAGAAGTCGAGCGAGCGCTGGATCTCGCCGGCGAGCTGATCGGCGACGCCCTGGATCACGCGCTCCACCTCTTGCGGAACGACCGAGTCGCTATCCTGCGCAGCGTCGCCGCCCACTTTGAGCTTCTCGGCTTCGTCGTAGCTGACGTTGAGCTGCTTCTGGATCTCTTCCGTGAACTGGTTGCCGCCCATCGTCACGTCGCGCGTGAAGGTGGTGAGGCCGTTGGCCAGCACGTTGATGTTGACCACGCTGGCGCCGGCGTTGACGAGGACCACCGTCTCCGACTTGGGCACCTCGTAGTTGATCTCGAACGCGTTCTGCACCGCGAAGGCGTCGACGTCGACCACCATGGGCAGGAGGCCCGCCTCGCTGATGACGGCGGTGTAGTCGTTGATCATGTCCTTCTTCGCCGCGACCAACAGCACGTCCATCTGGCCGGTGCCCGTGTCCACGTCAGGCGGCGTGAGGATCTGGACGTCGATGTTCACGTCCTTCACGTCGAAGGGGATG
>JAFEBC010001022.1 GCA_018266095.1 Deltaproteobacteria bacterium | reverse complement strand
GCCCGCGCGCTCTTCCGCGCACCCGGGGCGCGCGGCGCTCGCCACGAGGGTGGCGATGCGCTGGCTCATGTGCGGCGCCGATCAGGTGGGTCCGCGAGCGTAGCAGGTCCGTCGCGGCGCGGGTGCAGCGTGAAGTAGAAGGTGGCGCCCTCGTGGCGCTTGCTCTCGGCCCAGACGCGGCCGCCGTGGCGCGAGATGATGCGCTGCACGGTGGCGAGGCCCAGGCCGACGCCCTCGAATTCGCTCTCGGGGTGCAGCCGCTGGAAGGCGCCGAAGAGCTTGCCGGCGTGCGCGGGGTCGAAGCCGGCGCCGTCGTCGGAGATGGCGTAGACGCGGTCGCCGTCGACGTCCTTGGCGAAGAAGCGCACGTGGGCCACCTCGCGCCGCGCGGTGTACTTCCAGGCGTTTCCGAAGAGGTTGTCGAAGGCGGCGCGCAAGAGCTCGGCCTCGCCGTCGTCGGTCAGGCCGGGCTCGATGTTGACCACCACCACGCGCTTGGGATCGGCGGCGGCGAGCGCGGCCACCACCGTCTCGGCGAGGGCGCTCAGGTCGACCTTCTGGCGGCGCAACTGCGCACGCGAGAGCCGCGCGAGCTGGAGCAGGCCGCTGATGCGCTGGTCCATGCGCAGCCCGGCCTGGCGCACGCGGGCGATGAGGTGCAGGCCCTCGGGGCCGAGCTGGTCGCCGAAGTCTTCTTCGAGAACGGCGGCGAACCCGGCCACGGCCCGCAGCGGCGCGCGCAGGTCGTGCGACACCGAGCTGGAGAAGGCGTCGAGCTCGCGGTTGGCCTCGGCGAGCTGCGCGGTGCGCTCGGCCACGCGCTGCTCCAGCGACGCGTTCAGGCGGCGGATCTCCTCGTCGGCCTGCTTCTGCAGCGTCTGGTCGCGGGCGAGCGTGCTGAGGAACTCGATGCGCCCGTCGTTGCCGCGGTGGGCGACGATGACCTGCGTGACCGGGATCTCGCGGCCGTCGCGCGCGAGCAGGATGGTCTCGCCGCTCCAGAGGCCGTAGCGCGCCGCGGTGGGGCCCGCGGCCTTCCAGAACAACTCGCGCTCGCGCGGCACCACGAAGTCCAGGGCGTGCTTGTCGTCCACGCGCTCGTCGAGCGAGAGCCCGAGCTGGCGCCGCGCCGCCGGGTTCATGGCCAGCAGCGCGCCGTTGGCCTTGCAGAAGGACACGAGATCGCTCGTCGACTCCAAGAGCGCGTCCGACCGCGCCCGCTCCTGGGCCAGCGCCCGCTCCTGCTCCATGCGCTCGGTCTCGCGGCGGATCCGCTGGCGCGACCAGAAGGCGGCCACCGCGCCCGCGAGCGCGAGGCCGCCGAGCACGATCAGCACGCGGAACGGCAGCGATTCGGTGAACGACGGCTGCGCCTCCAGCTCCAGGAGCGGCACGTTGTCGGACCACAGGCCGTCGTTGTTGGTGGCGCGCGCGAAGAAGCGGTAGCGCCCGGGCACGAGGTCCGAGAACCACGCGGTGCGGTCGGCGCCGCCCTCGATCCAGTCGCGATCCAGGCCCTCGAGGCGCACCTGCACGCGCATCTTCTCGGGCGCGGTCAGCGAGGTCGCGGTGTAGCGGATTTGCACCCGGCGCGTCCCCGGCGGGAGCACCAGCGGGCCCTTGTGGCCCTCCAGCGGCACCGTCACGCCGTCGAGCACGGCCTCCTCCAGCACCAGCGTGGGCGCGAGCGTGTTCACGTGCAGCTTGGAGGGGTCGACGCGCGAGAGGCCGCGGGTGGTG
>JAFEBC010001021.1 GCA_018266095.1 Deltaproteobacteria bacterium | reverse complement strand
GCCAGTCGGAGAAGGAGAAGGACGAGCTGCGCGTCGCCTGGGCCACGATGGAGCGCGGCGAGCTGCTCCTGGAGCAGGGGCACCCCGACGCGGCGCGCGAGGCGGCCCTGGCTGCGGAGACGCGGCTGCAGAGATCCAAGCTCCTGGGCGACGACGTCAACCTCGTCAAGCGCTCGCTCCTGCTCCTGCGCGCGGCCATCGGCCTCGCCCTGCACGACCCGCGCGAATCAGAGGCCGCCGCGAGGCTCCTCACCGCGGAGCTGGCCAAGGCGCCCTCGAACTTCGACCTGCGCGCCGAGGTGCACTTCGCGCAGGGCCTCGCGGCGCTGGCGGAGGGCGAGTCCAAGCGCGCCATGCAGGAGCTGCTCGTGTGTCCGCTGACGATGCCGCGCTGCCGCTACGCGCTGGCCAAGGCGCAGGGGCGCGCGGGCGATCTCACCGGCGCCGACGACACCATCGCCTTCCTCCTGCACCACCCGCTGCGCGACAATCTGCACCGCGGCGAAGACCCCGCCTACCTCGTGGTGCGCGCGCGCCTGGCCAGCGCCCAGGCGGCCAAGCAGTAGATTTCCCAGGCACATCATCGGCTTCCGGCCCCGCCTCCCCCTGCTGAAATCTTGGCACCAGGGGCCCGTAGGTCATGGCATGGACGCCGGGGATGCTCTCCGGCAGCCAGCCAGGAGAGGTCCCATGGTCTCGTCGAACAAGCTCGGGTTCCCCATCCTGCTCGGTCTCGTGTGGGCCTTCATGGTGGTCGCCACCCTCCTCGGCTTCGAGGGATTCCACTCCGCGCAGAGCCAGCAGACGTGCGTCGCGCAGCAGCGGGCGCCGGCCGCAGGCGGCCTGCGGGTGACGGGCGTGAGCGTCCCCTGAACGAGGCGCCGCGGGGCCTTCGCGCGCACCTCGCTCCCTCCGGTGTGCGCGGGCCCACGGCAGCGATCGCCTCCTGTGGTATGGGGGAGGCAGCCGGTTCGCTTGCAGGACACTACGTCGCTCTGGAGGGAGCCACTTGCGCCGAGGGTTGCCGCTTCGCCCCACGCTCGTCACGGGCGTCACCGCGCTCATCCTGCTCACCGCGGGCGTGGTGGGGTTCTCCAGCTATCTGTCGTCGCGGCGCGCGGTCGCGTCGCTGTGGCACCGGGCTGCCTCTGAGACTGGCCAGCGCGTGGCGCAGCGCACCTTGCGCTACCTCGAGCCCGCCGTCCCCTACGCCAAGCTGACCACGGAGCTGGCCGAGGAGGGCAAGCTCGACCCGCAGAACCGCGAGGCGCTCATCGAGTACCTGCGCTCGGCGGTGGTCGCGAACCCGTCGTTCACGTGGGCCTCGTGGGGCGGCGCGGACGGTGCGTACATCGGCGTCTTCCGGACCCCCTCGGGCGCGCTGCAGGCGAGCTGGCGCGAGGTGCAAGGCGTCGACGGCAACGGCAAGGTCCTCACGCGCTGGCGCGATTTCCAGCTCGACCAGGACGGCAAGTGGACGGTCCTCAAGGACGTCCCCGATCCGTACGACCCGCGCACGCGCCCCTGGTATCAGGCGGCGGCGTCCAAGAAGCGCGGCGTGTGGATCGAGCCGTTCCTCTTCACCAGCCACCAGCAGCCCGGGTTCACCTACGCCACCCCGCTCCTCGTCAAGGGCGAGCTGCGCGGCGTGTTCGCGGTCGAGTTCGAGGTCAGCTACCTGAGCCAGTTCCT
>JAFEBC010001020.1 GCA_018266095.1 Deltaproteobacteria bacterium | reverse complement strand
TCTACCTGAACCCGCGCGACGTCATCCTGCGCCAGCGGCTCGGGGACCTGCTCGCGCGCATGGGGCGCACCGACGCGGCCGTGCGCCAGTTCCAGCACGTGGCCGGGCACTACGCGTCGAGCGGGCACCTGCTCAAGGCCATCGCCATCTGCCGCGTGATCCTGGAGATGGACCCGAACCACCTCGAGACGCAGGACACGCTCGCGGAGCTGTACGCGCTGCAGCACGAGACGGCGCCCTTCCAGGCCAAGCTTCCGGCGAGCATGAGCGGCGCCGTCCGCAAGAGCACGTCGTCGGCCGAGACCGACATGGACCTCACGCAGCCGGTGATGCCCGTGGCGAACCCCGCCGAGAGCGAGCTCGCGGGCGTGTTCCTGGAGGCGCCGGACAAGGCCGCCAGCGCGACGCAGACGCCCGAGCCGGCCAGCGAGCCGGTGCTGCTCGACTACACCGCCATCGGCCGCGCGCCCCTGTTCTCGCGGCTGGAGAAGTCGGCGTTCGTGGCCACGCTGCAGAAGCTCAAGCTGCGCTGGGTCAAGGGCGGCGAGGTCATCGTCAGCGAGGGCGACGCGGGCGATTCGATGTTCGTGGTCGTGCAGGGCGTGATGAACGTGGTCCGCGGCACGGTGCACACGCAGCTCTCCAAGCCCATCGCGCTCCTGGGCGAGGGCGCGTTCTTCGGCGAGATGGCCCTGGTGGCGGGCTCGCCGCGCCTGGCCACGGTCATCGCGGCCAAGGACGGGCTCTTGTTCGAGGTCACCGCGGGCGCGCTGGTCGAGCTGGCCGCGGCGCACCCGACCGTGCGCGAGGTGGTGCACGAGTTCTACCGCGAGCGCCTGCTCGCCAACGTGCTCTCGTCGAGCCCCATCTTCCGGCCCTTCGACGCGGACAAGAAGCGCGAGCTGATGGGCCACTTCTCGCTGGAGTCCAGGCCCAAGGGCACGCTCGTGCTCGAGCAGGGCAAGCCGGGCCACGGGCTGTTCGTGCTCCTGCGCGGCCAGTGCGAGGTCTTCCACCGCGCGCCGGACGGGAGCGAGAAGCCCTATCCGCAGATGCGCGAGGGCGACGTCTTCGGCGAGATCTCGCTCCTGATGAACTCGCCCGCGACGGCGAATGTGCGCACGGCGACGGCCTGCGAGATCCTGGAGCTGCCCGGTGACCAGTTCCGCGATCTGGTCATGACGCATCCGGCAGTGAAGAAGATGATCGAGCGCATGGTCCGCGAGCGGCTGCAGCGCACGGC
>JAFEBC010000101.1 GCA_018266095.1 Deltaproteobacteria bacterium | reverse complement strand
GGCAGATCGAGGTGGAGGCCCGCGCGCTCAAGGCCGCCCAAGCGCGCCTGCGCCAGTCGCAGCTCAAGCTCGCGGCCGCCGAGCAGAAGGCGCAAGCGGCCGACGCCGAGGTCGACACCGCCAGCGAAGCGCTCGGCCCCCGGCTCACCGCGCGCTACCGCATGGGCCGCGAAGGCTACGTGCGCTTCCTCCTGGGTTCGCGGTCGATCTCCGATGTGCTGCGGCGCAAGCGGCTCTACTCCGCGCTGCTCGAGCGCGACTTCGACGCCCTGGGCGAGCTGCGCTTCAAGGCCACCGGCGCGCACGCGGCCCGCGACGATCTCGCCAAGGCCCGCGACGAGCTGATGCAGAGCGTGCAGGTCGAGGGCGAGCGGCGGTCCTCGCTGGAGTCGCGCTCGTCCTTGCAGAAGCGCATGCTCGCCTCGGTGCAGCGCGAGAAGTCCGTGCACGATCAGGCCGTCCGCGAGCTGGAGCAGGCCGCGCGCGAGCTGTCCAGCAAGCTCAAGGATCTCCCGCCCACCGCCGCGCCCATCGGCCCCGAGACGCCCCTCCGCAAGGACAAGGGCAAGCTGCTCTTCCCCTGCGAGGGCGGCCACATCGAGGTCCGCTTCGGCCGCGTGGTGGACCCGCGCTTCGGCACGGTGACGCTGCAGCACGGCATCGACATCCGCGCCGCGGAGGGCGCCCGCGTGTTCGCGCCGCACGCTGGAAAAGTCGTGCACTCGGGCTGGTTCCGCGGCTACGGCAACCTCGTCATCCTCGACCACGGCGACAACATGGTCTCGCTCTACGCGCACCTGGGCACGCTCGAGCGCACGGTCGGCGACGAGGTGCGCACCGGCGACGTGCTGGGCACGGTGGGCGACACGGGCTCGCTCAAGGGGAACTATCTGTACTTCGAGCTGCGCGACGGCCAGAAGCCGCTCGATCCCGAGAAGTGGCTCTCGCGCATGCGCCGTCCGGCGATGGCGAAGAAGTGACAGGAGCGGCGGGTCGCGCCTCTATGCGATCGCGAGCACGACCTTGCCGCGGCAGCGCCCGCTCTCCACCTTCTCGTGCGCGAGCACGATCTGATCGAGCGAGAGCACCGAGTCGATCACCGGCTTGATCACACCTTGCTCGACGAGCGCGCCGAGCTTCGCCAGCGACTCGCCGTCCGCGCGCCGGTTCATGGGGAACGCCACCACGCCCCGCGTGAAGCGGGCCTTGAGCGCGATCGACAAGAGGCGCCCGGCCGTGTGCAGGACGCCCAGCGCGAGCCCGAAGCGCTTCACGCCGTCGGCCATGCCCGAGGTCAAGAGCGCCACGCGCCCGCCGCGCTTCACCAGTTGAATCGCGCGATCCATGTGCTCGCCGCCCAGGGACTCCACCACCGCGTCCACGTCCTTGGCCACCTGCGCGTAGTCCTCCTTCGCGTAGTCGATGGCCACATCCGCGCCGAGCGACTTCACGAAGGCGACATTGCCCGCGCTGCACGTCGTGTACACGCGCGCGCCCAGGTGCTTGGCGAGCTGGATGGCGATGGTGCCGAGCCCGCCCGCGCCCGCATGGATGAGCACGGACTGGCCCTGCTGCACGCGCAGGTGCTTGGTGAGCGCATCCCACGCCGTCAGACCCACGAGCGGCAGGGACGCAGCCTGCACGTGATCGAGGTTGCGCGGCTTGGGGGCCGCCTCGCGCTCGTCGAAGCACACGAACTCCGCGTACGAGCCCATGGTCTTGTGCGACGGCGAAGCGAACACCTCGTCGCCTGGCTTGAACCGCGTCACCTGCGCGCCCACCGCGTCCACCACGCCCGACACGTCCATCCCCGGCGTGAACGGCAGGGCAGGGCGGATGATGGCCCGCAGCGATCCCGCGCGGATCTTCGCGTCGATCGGATTCACCGCCGCCGCGTGCACGCGCACCCGGATCTGCCGCGCAGTCGGCATCGGCTGCGCCACCTCAGCCACGGTGAGCTTCGACGGGACCCCATACTCAAACAGCCGCACCGCGCGCATCAGACGACCTCTCGTTCACACCGTCAGCGACTGCCGGGCGAGGCGCACCACGAACTCTTCGAGCGCCCCCTCGGCATCGCCGACTTCATTGGACAACTGCTTCAATTCGGTCGCGTCGGCCACCGCGAAGCGCCCGATGAGGATCCCCAGCGCCAGGAGCGGAATCTGCGAGCCCTCCGGCGTCTTGGCCTGGAGCAGCCGCGCGCCCTCTTCGAGCAGCGACTTGCGCGCGTGGATGAGCTTGTTGCGCAGCGCGGGGCCCTGCTCGAACAGATACGCCCGCAAGAGGAACCGGCTGCGATCCGGCGAGGCCCGCGCGGCCCGGAAGGCGATGCGCGCCCCGACCGCCACGGCGTCGCGCAGCCGGGCCCCAGCGACTGCCTCTGCGATCTGCGCGCCGATGGCGACCTGGTGCGCGAAGACCTCGTCGAGGCACGCCTCGTAGAGCTCGTCCTTGGTGCCGAAGTAGTGGTGCACGGTGGCGAAGGTCACCTTCGCGCCCGCGGCGATCTCGCGGATCGTCGCGCCGTCCTTGCCCTTGACGCTGAAGGCCTTGAGCGCAGACGCGAAGATGGCGGGGCGCGTGCGGGCAGGGGCGGCGTGGGCGGGGCGGGGCAT
>JAFEBC010001019.1 GCA_018266095.1 Deltaproteobacteria bacterium | reverse complement strand
CGTGCAGACGCCGGACGATGACGAGCCCACCAAGGACGTCACCTTCGAGCTGGCGCTGGACGAGGGCCCGACCTACGCGTCCGTGCTCACCGCGCTCAAGGCCGGCTGGCACGTGAAGGTGGAGCTGACCTACAGCTTCACGCGGTCCATCGGCGGCTACTACTCGGACTCGATCGGCGACAAGCGCACGTTCGTGATGACCTCGATCTCGCTGAAGGACGACGAGCCGGAGGAGATCACGGTCAAGCGCGTCGCGCACGCGTTCCTGCACGAGTTCTCGCACGCGCTCAAGCTGGTCAAGGAGTCGGAGACCAAGAAGGGCAACGCCAGCGACAAGAACCCGCTGCACTACACCGGCAACGGCGGCCAGGGCCCGCACTGCGCCTGGGAGGTCGACAAGAGCAAGGCGGGCGCCTACAAGCCCAAGCCGAAGGAGGCGGGCAAGAAGCTGTGCATCATGTTCCACAACCTCGTGCCCGATCGCGACGGCGAGTTCTGTCCGACCTGCCTGGGCCAGCTCCAGCGCGGCAGCGTCAAGATTCCGCAGACGTGAGAGCGCGCTGATGCCCGAGCTCTTGCACATGCGCACCGCAGGGCGGTTCGACTCCGCCGAGCAGCTCCACACGCCGGTGCTGGAGGGCGACTTCATCGGCCTCAAGCTGGCCGCCGACGAGGTGTGGCTCGAGGACGGCGTGATGACGTTCCGGGCGCTGGTGGCCTACCAGCTCCCCAACGATCTGGCGCAGTCGTACCGCGACCTGGCGGGGGCGATGGTGCTGGTGGTGCGCGCGGGCACGGACGCGGGGATGGTCCACCTGATGGACCCGTCGGTGAACCGCATCAACACGGACGACGACAACTTCACGGACAAGCGCGGCGGGCGGCGGTGCAACGTGATGGCCTCGGGGCAGTTCGCGGCGCCCATCGAGGTGAAGGTCGGCGCGGAGCGGGCGCTGCTCGCGCACGTGGCGCTGCACGGGCATGTGTCGAACATCGTGCGCGTGGATCCGGCGGCGGTGAAGCTGCCATGAGGATCATCGCGCCCGTCAGCTTCCCCTCGCGCTGGACGCCGGCCTCGGAGCGCGGGCTCTTGGGGTCGGCGCATGGGCCGCGCGGCGGCTGGCTGCACGGGGCGCAGCTCTCGCCGGAGCAGGTGGCGGCGGCCGTGGTGGTGTCGGT
>JAFEBC010001018.1 GCA_018266095.1 Deltaproteobacteria bacterium | reverse complement strand
GCGTCTGCTTCGGGTTGCCCACGCCGATGGTGTCGCCCAAGGAGATCTCGCCGGCGCCGAAGCCGCGCAGCGTGTCCGAGATCGCGAGCGCGCGCCTCGGGTCGACGTGCCCCTCGTACGGGCAGCCCCAGACGCAGCTCACGTAGGCGCGCACGAACACGCCCTCACTGCGGGCCTGCGCGATGAGCGGCTCGAACTCCTTGAGCGAATCCGCGATCGACTTGTTCGTGTTCTTCTGATTGTGCGTCTCACTCGCGCTCATGAAGACCGCGACCTCGCGCAGGCCGCTCTGCAGCGCGCGCGTGAGGCCGGTGCGGTTCGGCACGAGCGCAGACAAGCGCACGCGCGGATCGAGCTTCAGCTCCGGCAGCCGCTTCACCAGCGCGTCGGTGTCTGCGAGCTGCGGGATCCAGTCGGGCCGTACGAACGAGCCCACCTCGATGCGCGAGAGGCCGCTCTTGGCCAGCGCGCCGATGAGCTTGAGCCGGTCGTCCACCGAGAGGCGCACGGCCTCGTTCTGCAGCCCGTCGCGGGGGCCGACCTCGCAGAGCGTGATCGCGTCGCTCACCGCTAGCTCCGCGGGTGGATGTTCGTGCGCACCCAGGCGGCGATGTCGCGCGTCGAGGCGCCCGGGAGGAAGATCTCGGCCACGCCGAGCTGCTTGAGGGCCGGGATGTCGCCGTCGGGGATGATGCCGCCGCCGAACACGCAGACATCCGAAGCGCCCTGGGCCTTCAAGAGGTCGATGACCGCGGGGAACAGCGTCATGTGCGCGCCAGACATGATCGACATGCCGATGGCGTCGACGTCCTCTTGCACCGCGGCGGCGACGATCATCTCGGGCGTCTGGTGGAGGCCGGTGTAGATGACCTCGAAGCCCTCGTCGCGCAGGGCGCGCGCGATGATCTTGGCGCCGCGGTCGTGGCCGTCGAGGCCGGGCTTGGCGACGAGGATGCGGAGCTTCTGGTCGGACACTGCGGTCAGCCTCCTGCCGGAATCATAGCGGATCGGCGCGCGACCCTCTACCACGCCTGCCGTTCGAGTACACAGGCGAGCTGCGGGGTGTCCACGGTCAGGGGCGCGTCGGGGACGAGCTGCCGCCAGCGCAGGCCAGCGGCGGCGGTGAGCTCGCGCAGGGTGTCGGGCAGAAAGTAGCGGATGCGGAAGGTGGCGGAGTAGACCGCGCCGTCCGACATCGTCAGCGTGCGGTCGATGGTGTCGATCTGCGTGTGCGCGTCGAAGGTGCTCGACTCGCGCACGCGGCCCAGCCCGGTGAGCTCGGTCTCGAACTCGTGGTGCGGCTGGCGCGCGAGGCGCAACGGGTTGTCGGTGGTGAGCACCAGCCGCCCGCCCGGCCGCAGGATGCGCGCGGCCTCGTGCAGCGCGTGCTGCGCGTCCTCGAGCGAGCCGAGGAACATCGACGAATAGAAGCAGAGCGCCGCGCCCACCGAGCCCGTGCGCAGCGGCAGCCGCGTGAGATCGCCGCGCACCCGCGCCGCCTCGGGGGCGAGCCGTGCCACCTCGCGCAAGAGGAGCAGGCTGCGATCCAGGCCCACCGCGCGCACGCCTTGCGCCTGGAGCGCTGCCAGGTGCCTCCCGAAGCCGCAGCCGAGATCCACCACGGGCCGCAGCGTGCTGATCGCATCCAGCGCCAGCGCGACGTCCGTGTGCGCGAGGATCGGCGGCGCGAGCCTGCGCGTCGTCTCCAGGAAGATCCGGTCGGCCGCGGCCTGCTCCTCGGCCTTCATCGCGCGCTCGCGATCTGCACTCGCCATGGTGTGAGGATGACGCCGGAGCGAACGCGAAAGCCACACCCGCGTCCACTCGACGGATGAGGCCGTGTGGGCGCGCACGCACCGCTTGTGCGCGCAGGTGCGCGTTGCGAAACCGTGTCGATCACCGCGGGCCGAACCGTTGCGATCAGAACGAGCCCGCCTCGCGGTACGCGCCCCACACCTTGCGGAACACGTCGCTGATCTCGCCCAGCGTGCAGTACGCGCGCACGGCGTCGAGCACCGGGTACATCAGATTCTGGTTCCCGCGCGCCGCGTTCTCCACCGCCTGCAGCTTGTCCTTCACGTCCGCCGCCGAG
>JAFEBC010001017.1 GCA_018266095.1 Deltaproteobacteria bacterium | reverse complement strand
TCGAGGGGCGGAATTCCTCCGTCGGCCGAGAACGGGAACGTCGCCGGTTCACGCCGCTGGCACGATGCGCAGGTGAGCAATGGCCGCTTCACAGGCGCGTGTGATCCGCTTGGACTCGGAGAGCTCGTGTCGCTGTTCCGGGAATTCGTGCGTCCTCGCTAGGGTGCGCTCGTCGGCTTCGCTTTCAGAGCACGCTCGAAGAACCGGACCACGTTCGCGTTGAACCGGCCGTGAAACGCCGCGCGGTCGAAGCCCTCACGGGACAGGCAGATCTCGGGCGCGATGTGCGCGAGCTGCGCCGAGCACGTCGACAAGAAATCGTAGTGGTCAGCGTTTGCGACGAGGTGAAACTCGGGCGCCTTCGGGAGCGCGTCTCGGGCGGCTGGCGCGTACTCGTCGCCGGGCAGGATCCGATCATTCTCCGCCTGCCAGAGCTGGACCTCGGCCGTTACACCCTTCAAACCGCCAGGCGCGAACGTGTACCCGAGCGCCGGAGCCGCCACGACGGCGGCCGTGATCCGCGGGTCGTGGACGAAGGCGATGGGCGGGCCTGCCGGGCCGGCGTCGGTGTCCTGCGTGGAAGCCTCGAGGAGCCGGCAATCATAGAAGTCCGGATGCGCCGCGCAGTGGGCCGCGATCTTCGAGAAGTCCGGCGTGCCTCCCGCCGCGACCAGCACCGTGAAGCCTCCCGCCGAGAACCCGAACGCGCCGACCTTGGCTGCATCGAGCTGCGCGTGCTCCGGCCACTCGCTCAGCATGAAGTCGATCAGCCGGTGAAGCTGGCGCGGGCGATCCCAGGTGCGCGCGGCGCGGCTGTGGTCATCGTAGGTGTCGCCGGTGTGGCTCAGCGCAGCGACGACGAAGCCGGCCTCGGCGAGCGCCAGCGCGGTGTCGACGTGGCTGCCGTACCAGCCGCCTGTGCCGTGTGAGAGGACGACGAGCGGCAACGCGCGGCCTGCCACCGCCGCGCCCGGTGCGACGAGCTGCTCGCCGGTCCCCAAGCGCTGCTTCGAGGGCGCCGCGTCGGTCGGGTACCAGAGGCCGACCTGCAGCGGCCGGTCTGTGCCGTCGGAGACGGAGAGCTCGCGGAATCCGGCGGAACCTGCCTGCGCGGACGTCACGAAGAGGATCGCGGGCAGCAAGACGGTGATGGCGCGCTTCATGTGTGCTCCTCGGCAGGCGATGTTGACGGCGCATACATTGATCATCGATGTGGACTGTGTCAACATGCGCTGTGCCCAAACGCCCCTATCACCATGGCGATCTCGAGCGAGCCCTCGTCGCCGAGGCGCTGGCGGCGGTCGAGAAGGACGGCGCCGAGAACGTGTCGCTGCGCGATCTCAGCGCGCGCCTGGGCGTGTCGCGCATGGCCGCGTATCGCCACTTCGCGGACAAGGACGAGCTCCTCGCGTCTGTCGCGGCGCAGGGGTTTACGCAGCTGTGCGACCGGTACGAGGCCGCGCTCGCTGGTTCC
>JAFEBC010001016.1 GCA_018266095.1 Deltaproteobacteria bacterium | reverse complement strand
GCCTGCTTCATGAACGCGCCCACGGCCTTGCCGATGCCCGTGTTCGAGTTCTCGATGACGTTCATCAGCGGGCCCGAGAGCGACTCGGCCATCTTGCCCATGTCGCCGAACTTGCCCTTGAGCTGACCGATGAAGTCATTGGTCAGCTTCTCCGGCTTGTCCTTGTCGGCGTCGTGCTCCTTGGTGAGCTGGTCGTGCTGCGCCTCGCCCGCCTGGTGGTGATCGTCGGCCTGCTTGACGACGTTGCCCTGGCCCTCCTTGTTGGCCGCGTCCGAGTGGTCGGCCATGTCGCCGCCCGCGTCGGTGCCCATCATCACGTTCGTGAGCAGCTGCTGCCCGTGCTGCATCGCGACGCCCTTGAAGTCCTTCCAGAGCTGCTGCAGCTCCTCCTTCACGTCGTCGAGCGCCTTCTGCATCAGCGCCTTGAGCTGCTGCGTGGCCTCGTTCGCGGTCGCCGAAGCGGCCTCGTTCAGGTCCCACGACTTCATCGCCGTCTCGAGGCCCTTCTCGAGCACCTTCTTGGCCGCGTCGAGCACCTCCTGCTCGAGCTTCTTCAAGATGCGGTCGACCGCCTCGGTGACCTTCTTCTTCATCTCCTCGGCGATCTGCTCGAGCTGCTTCTTGGCCTCGTCCCACAGCTTGGCGAAGAAGTCCGCGACCTGTGACTGCAGCTTCTGCGCCTCGGGGAGCGCGTCCTTCTTGACCTCCTCGACGGCCTCCTTGGCCGACTCGAGGAGCTGCGTCGCCTGGTCGAGCGCGTTCTTGGCCGTGTCGACGATCGGCTGCCCGACCTCCTGGGCCTTGTTGGCGACCTGCGTCTTCAGCTCCTCGAACTTCTTCTGCGCCTCGTCGTAGGCGGCCTGGCAGGCGGCCACGACCTTCTGCACTTCCTCGTAGGCCTTCTGCGCAGCGTCGGCATCGCGGTTCAGCGCGTGGTCCGCCGTCTCGTGCGCCTTGGCGATGAGGTCCTCGACCGACTTCACGGCCGACTCGACCTTCGCCTTCGTGCCGTCGACGATCTCGCTGATCTTCTTCGCCGCGGCGTCGCCGACCGACTCGAGCTCCTTCTTGGCCGCGTCGAGCCCGCTCGTGGCCTCGGTCTTCGCCTCGTCGACGAGCTTGTTCGCCTCGTCGAGCGCGGTGGCCATCACTTCGCCAGCGGCGTCCGCGGCCTTCTGCAGAAGCTGCTCGGCCATGTCGTGCGCGGCCTGCGCCTGCTCCAGGATCTGCTGGCCGACCTTCTCGGCGTCGCCCTTCATCTGGTCGGTGAGCTGCTTGAACGTGTCCTGCGCGGCGAGCAGCGCCTTCTTGCAGTCGGCGTAGACGCTCTTGGCCTTGTCGAGCGCGGCCTGCGCCTTGTCCTTGGCGTAGTTCCAGGCCTCTTCGCCCGTGGCCTTGGCCGAGTCGTAGAGCTCCTTCGCCTTCGCCAGCGCGCCCTCGACCTGCGACTTGGTGCCGTCGACGAGCTTGCCGATCGTGTCCTTGACTTTGTTGGCCGTGTCCTCGAGCGCCTTGGTCGCGCCCTCGTACGCGCTCTTCGCCGCGTCCGTGGCGGCCTGGGCGCCCGACTTGATCTCGTCGACCGCCGCACCCGCGACCTGGCGAACCGCGTCCTCGGCCTGCTGCACGATCTCGGTCGCGTGATCGAACGCCGCCTTGGCCTTCTCGACCAGCGGATCGAGCAGCTCCACGCCCTTGGCGAACGTGTTGCGCATCTGGTCCGCGAGCTGCTTGGCCTTGGTGTACGCGGCGGAGATGAGCTCCTTCGCGGCCTTCGCCTCGTCGAGCGCCTTCGACGCGCCGTCCTTGACGTAGTCCCACGCCTTGTTGGCCGCGTCCTTCGCCTTGTCGATGACTTCCTGGCCCTTGGCCACGGCCGTCTGGATCGCGTCGCCGATGTCCTTGGCGATCTTCGCGATCGCATCGCCCACCGTCTTCGCGACCTTCTCCACCTCGGTCTTCGCCGTGTCGTACGCCTTCGCCGCCGCATCGACGCCCGCTTGCACGCCGTCCTTGATCTTCTGCGCGACGTCGCCGGCCTTCTTCTTGATGGCGTCGAGCAGGCTGTCGTGCTCGCCCTTCGAGCTCTTGAGCAGGTCCTTGACCTTGTCGAGCAGCTTCTGCAGGCCGTCCTTCACCGACTGCGGCACGTCGTTCCACGCCTTCTGCGCGGCGTCGATCGTGGCCTGGCCTTCCTTGCTGATCTCCTCGATCTTCGGCTGCAGATCCTCGGCGGCCTTCTGCGCCTCGCTCCACTTCTTGTCGAACGCGAGCTGCGCGGCCTCCTTGATCTTGGGCGCGATCTCCTTCACGAGGTCGAGCGTCTTCTTGCCGTGCTCGTAGGCGTCCTTGCCCGCCTCGACGGCGTCCTTCAGCTTCTCGATGTCGGCCTTGTGGTCCTCGTAGAACTTCTTGGCCTCGTCGACCTTGGCCTTGACCTTCTCGCCGAACTCGATGGCCTTCTTGGCGAAGTCGCCGATCTTGCGGCCGAGCTCCTCGAGCGTCTTGGAGAGCGTGCTCTGCCCCTTGGGCAACATCTCCTTGATGCGGTCGACGATGGCCTTGAGCGCGTCCTTCACGCTCTGCGGAATCGAATCGTACGCGGCCTCGGCGGCCTTGACGCACGCCTCGCCCTCATCCTGCGCTTCCTTGAACGACGCCTGCGCCTTCTCGCCGTCGGCCTTGGCCCCGTCGAGGTCGCGCTTCTTGAGCTTGTCGAGCGCGGACTTGCAGTTGTCGAACGTCTCCTTGCCCTTCTGGTACGCCTTCTCGCCGTGGTCCTTGGCTTCCTTGGCGTGCTGGATGAACTCCTTGACCTTGTCGAAGTCCTTCTTCAGCTCGTCGTACTTGGCCTTGGCCTTGTCGAAGGTGTCCTTGGCCTTCTCCGCGAGCTTCTTGCACTCGTCGGCGGCTTGGCCGATGCCCTTCTCGATCTCCTTCAGGAACTTGCCGAAGGGCGAGTCGCCGCCGTCTGAGCTTTGGGGGATGAGCGCCTTCACCTTGTCGACGATGGTCTGGATGACGCGCTTGACGTCGTCGGGGACGTTGTCGATGGCCTCTTGCGCCTTGGCGTAGCACTCCTCGGCGGCGGTCTTCGCCTCCTCGAAGAGCGCCTTCGCCTCGTCTGCCGTCTTCTTCGCGTCGTCGAGCTTGCGGTCCTTGAGCTGTTGCAGGCCCGTCTTCACCTTCTCGAAGCAGGCCTTGCCCTTCTCGTACGCCTCCTGGCCCTTGTCCTTCGCGGCCTTGGCGTCCTCGATGACCGTCTTGATCTTGTCGAAGTCCTTCTTGTACTCGTCGTACTTGGCCTTGTACTCGGTGACCTTCTCCTTCACCTTGTCGGCCAGTTCCTTGGCCTTCTGGCCCCACTCGCCGATCTTCTGCTCGATGGCCGCGAGCGTCTTCGACAGCGTGCCGTCGCCGCCCGACATCAGGCCCTTGAGTTTGTCGACGAGCATCTGCAGCGCGTTCTTCACCGGCTCGGGCAGCTTCTCGTAGGCCTCCTCGGCCTTCTTGTAGCAAGCCTCGGCGTCGGTCTTGGCCGCCTCGAACTGCGTCTTGGCGTCCTCGCCGTCCTTCTTGGCGCCTTCGATGTCCTTCTTCTTGACCTTGTCGAGCGCGTCCTTGCACTTGGCGACGGCGGCCTTGCCCTCGTTCCACGCCTTCTCGCCGAGCTCCTTGGCTTCCTTCGCGGCCGTGTAGAACTCTTTGAGCTGCTCGAAGTAGACCTTGTACTTGTCGTACTCGGCCTTGGCCTTGTCGTAGATGGCCTTGCCCTTCTCGTAGGCCTCCTTGGCCTTCTGCGCGATCTGGCCGACCTTGGCGAGGATGGCCTGGATGGTCTTGCCGAGCGTCGAATCGCTCGACGCGAGCATGGTCTTCACGCGGTCGACGATGCTCTTGAGCGTGGACTTCACCGACTCAGGCAGATCGTTCACGACCTCTTCGAGCTTGGCGTAGCAGAGCTCGGCCTCGCTCTTGGCCTCCTCGAACTTGGCCTTGAGCGGGTCGACCTTCTTCTGGGCCTCGTCCCACTTCTTGTCCTTGCAGAGCGAGATCGCGTCCTTGCAGCCGTCGAAGACGGCCTTGCCCGCGTTGTAGGCCTTCTCGCCGTGCTCCTTGAGGTAGAGGCCAGCCTTGATCCACTTCCCGCCGTACTTGTCGATCGCGTCGGTGATCTTCTTCTTGTACTCGTCGAACTTGGCCTTGAACTGGCCGACGGTGTTCTTGGCCTTGTCGATGAAGCCCTTGGCCTGCGTCACGAAGCCCATGAGCTTGTCGCCCACGTTCTTCTTGATGGTCTCCGCCGCGTTCTTGACCGCGTCGGTGGCCTTCTTGATCGAGTCCTGCGCCTTGGAGACCGCGTTCTTGGCGAACTCGAGCGCGTGCTGCGCGCCGGCGCCGATGGCCGACTGCAGCGCCGTCATCGCGCCCTGGCTGGAGGTCTTGGCGGCGTCGACGAGCTTGTCGACCACGCTGCCGAGCGCGCCGATGAGCGGCTTGGCCATGGCGGCCGCGCTCTTGGCGCACATCTCGACGGCCTTCTTGCCGCTCTCGATGGCGGCCTCGGCCATCTTGGCGCCGGCCTCGCCGATCTTGATGACGGTGTCGGCGGCGGTCATCAGCGTCTTCTTGAGCGTCTCGACGCCCGCGGAGAGCTTGTCCTCGACGCCATCGACCGCGGTGGTGACCGCGTCCTGCACCGCGGCCTTCACGGCGTCGAACGAGTCCTGCGCGTGCTGCGCCATGTTCTGCGCGGTGGCCACGGCCTTGTCAGCAGCCTCGCGCGCGGCCTCGAGAGCGGTCTTCGCCGTCTCCTGCGTGGCCTGGCTCGCCTCCGAGACAGCCTCGGCCACCTTGGCCACGCCGCGCTCGACGTACTGCTTGACGGACTCGATCTGCGCCTTGGCGGCCTCGAGGATCTTCTGGCCCGCTTCGGTCGCGCCGTCCTTGACCTTCTGCAGGCCTTCCTTCACGCGCGCGACCGCGTCCTTGGCCTGCGACACGGCCTGCTCGGCGCGCTGGGCCGCTTCCCGCGCGGCCTTGAGGCCCCACGACGCCGCCGCCTTGATCTTGTCGGCGATGTCCTTGGCCTTCTCCTTGGCCTCCTCGAGCGCCTTGAGGCCCTTGTTCAGATCCTTGAGCGGCGAGGACTGCTTGGCCTGCTTCACCACCTTGAACTGCGTGTGGTAGCCGTTCTTGGACCAGAGGTGACGGGCCTTCTCGATGCGGTACGCGCCGTCGAGCTTGGGGCCCATCTTCTCGAACGTGATGTTGGCGCCGGGCACGAACTGCGCGTTGCCCACGTGATCGAGCGTGGCCTGCACGAAGCCTTCGGCGAGCTTGCGCATGCGGCCCTTGGCCATCTTCTCGGCCGTGGCCATGTCGGGCGGCGCGACCTCTGCGCCCGCGAACGTGATGGTGGTGCCCTTGCCGAAGTCCTTGGCGCCCGCGGCGACTTCGCCCGAGCCCTTGTCCTTGCCGGTGAAGCTCTCCTTGGTCTTCGGATCGTAGCCGACGACCGCGACCTCGCCGACCTGGCCGCCGGCCTTGAGCTTGACCTTCATGCGCCGCAGGCCGTCGCCCGGCTTCACGGTGATGTCGTTGCCCTCCGGAGGGGGCCCCATGACGAGCTTCTTGCCCTCGATGCGCAGGTGGTAGCCCTGCTTCTGCGCGAGGCGGCGCAGGAACATCGCGTCGGTGGTGTTCGACTGGAGGATGTGCTCCTTGGTGCCGGCCGGCGCGTCCGCGGAGAGCCCGTTCTCCTGCGCGATCTTGGTGACGACTTCCTTGTCGTCGACGTTCTGGTACGAGCGGGTCATCGTGGCCAGCGCGAGCCGGTGCATGGACTCGAGGCAGATGACGCGCAGGGTGACGGGGATGTCGCGGCGGAACTGCGGCTCGATGGCGACGACCTCGCCCTCGAAGACGGTGGTGAGCGTGGAGGCGTAGCCGATCTTGATGGCGACGGCGGTGCCCGGCTGGAAGTCGGTGCCGTTGAGCAGCTTGAGCTTGGGGTCGTTGAAGATGAGCGTGGCGGCGCCGAAGAGGTCGACGTCGAGGTCGACATCGACGCGCACCAGGGCGGCATCCTTCTCGGACTCGAGATCGGTGCCCTCGAGGCTGACTTTGCACTCGGGGATCAGTCGTGGATCAGTCGACACGCGCGCACCTCGCGCCCGGCCACCAAACGGAGACACAGGTGGATTTTCGGGCCTCGACAGTCTAGCAGATTTCGGGGGGGCGGATCCACGTCGCTGTTTCTGCTTCGCGGATGGCTAGTCTAACATGCTGTTGTTGCTAAAGGAAACGACGGTGGCTGACCGCGGGCCGCGACCCGGGGTAGACCCCCAGCGCTCGGACAGTGCCCCACCGAGTGTGCCCCCATTCGGTGGCGGCTGCGCCGCGTCGTCAACCCCAGTCGTCGGCTGCCGACGGCGTCCAGGGCGGAACGCGTCCGGAGGGTGCCACAGGGTGCCCGACGCTTAAAGCGCCTCCTGCGCAACTACGCTGGGGGTCTACCCCAGGCCCCGGCCCGCTGGGGGCACGAGTTGAGAGCACGACATGTTCGGAGGGGCAACACTTGGGGCGGAAGCAGCGCCGGTGGATCCGGGGTGGGTCCAGGCAAGAGACGTGGCCGAGCGGGGGGATCAGGCCGATTTCAGGTCTCAGAGGATTTCGCAGGCAGGTCTCAGACGCTTGGGGGAGGTCTCACACGATTTTCGCGCGGAGGTCTCACACGATTTTGGAGCCAGAAAGCACACGGGGCGCGCTCCTTTTCGGAAGCACGCCCCGCGGTTTTCCTTCAGGTTTGTCTTGTGGCTACTGGTACTTGGGCGTCCGCCGCACGCCGGAGGCGGGGGGGTGGCGGCGGCTCATGACGCCCCAGGGGGCGGACTGCGGGGCCCGGGCGCCGGGCTGGTGGGGCCGCG
>JAFEBC010001015.1 GCA_018266095.1 Deltaproteobacteria bacterium | reverse complement strand
GAGACCTGCAGCGTCGGCACGTCGTCTTGCCAGCCCAGGTCTTCGCCGGGCGCACTCCGCACCGGGCTCAGGGGCGGACCGGTGGTGGGCAGGTTCAAGTGCTCCAGGATCGCCCGAATCGCCTGGGGAATGCCTCCAGGTCTGCAGTGATGATGGCACCTTGTGTGAGTGGCTTCCCTGCCCGGTCTCCCAGACCTATTTCAACTATCGCACCTACGAAGTGATCGGTATGAACCCTGACCCGTCTGACGCAAAGGCCTATCTCGGGTCCCACCAAATGCAGGCGATTGGATTCGTTGAAGGTTTTGCGCTGAACGAGCACGGTCGTCGGTTCAGCCAATTCGAACGGGGGCAGCCCCTTTGGTCAAACCATCAGGGATATGGAATGGTGCAGCACGACCCGCCGAAAAGCGCACTTGAGCTATGGGACTGGCACAAGAATGTCGACGCGGGGAAAGCCATCCTCGCCGGTATGACCACTGTCGTTGATCGCGACATCCAAGAATCCGGCCACCCGATGCCGGCAGACATTCGGCAGCAGGAGATATACAATCGATACAACCATGGAACTAGGGCATCTTATACGTGGAGTGATTCGGCTGGGGCGTGGGTTCCGCCGGCTCCTGGGACCAAGTTGCCTCGAATGGACTACGGCGCAGCATTGTATTGCCTCGAGCGAGCCGTCTTTGCCGGCGATCCCTGCAGCATGCCGCCGACCAGCTGGCCCCTTCAGTTTAAGGGTGAGACGTCATGGGCGAACATAGTCGCGCAGTTCAATCAATAGTACCCGCGGTCCTTGCCTCACTGGCCATCATGGCGGACCCACCAGTGGAGCCAGTAAAAGAATACGCCTCGCCGAGCTCGATGGTGACTCACACGCTCGAGCCATCGCGTCGCACGGTCCCGCTTCCCGACTGTCCACAGACAGAGCTCAAGACAACCGTCCGTGGTGCCGGAGCGATTCGTGTAGTCTGGTACCGCTGCGCGGAGATGTACCCGGATCTCGGTGCCGCCCCTGACAAACGCGGTCACGTTCTCGCCGTCTATAGTGGCTCGCCAGAACACCTGACTACTCGGTTCGAGGTTACGGCCGAAAATTACGCATACGTGACGGAGTTGGTGCCGATTACGCTTTCGGGCGAGCAATTCCTGTATATCGAGGCGGAGTCTGGAGGTTCAGGTTCCACGCAGCAATTTTGTCTACTTGGTGGGACTGCACACGGGCTTCGGTGTCTGACTCCTTCCGGCATTGAGCGGGCTGCTGCGAGACTCCGTCGCAAAGCAGAGCTCTTCGGATGCAATACGTGGCGATCCGCAAAGTGTGAGGAAGCAGACCGCATTTGTCTCCGCGAGAATCTCTTCGTGCCAAAGGACGGGGATTGCAAGTTTGGATCTACCGCCTACGTAGAGGTTGTGCTTGCGGTAAAGGGCGACCGCCTCGTGGTCAAGGATGCGCGGCGTATCCCCCCGCCCAAGTAGCCTGCTAGAGCATACCGGTCGGCTTCCGTTTCCTCGCTATTGCTCCGCCTCCTCAAAGGGCTCCAAGAGCTGAGCAAGAGCGGTCGGATTCACTGCACTCCGAGGCAAGAGCGCAGCAAGCCGAGAGGCGACCGCTTCTTCGGTGCCCACCACCGTCGCCGCATCAGTCAACAAGGCTTTGAGCGCGGCGATGATCTTGGCGAGGCCGGTGTAGGTGAGCGCTCTCGCCGACTTGGCGACGATTGACTTTGACGCCAGTGCATTCGGATGGACGGAAACCGGGATAGAGGCATGCCCCGGATGAGCGTCCTTGAACCACTCGACCGAGGTAAGGAGCTGGCCTAGATCCTTTTTCGTGAGCGCGTTTTCGGATTTCTTGCGGCTCTTAGCCTCGACGACGAAGGCGGGAGCGTCTCCTCTGAGCCAAAGAACGTCCGGGCCCTTGCCGAAGTCCTTCTCTGGAGCGATAGGTCGGATAAGAGGCGTTCTGTCCACTGACCCCTCCCATCGGCTACTGTACCACTGGCCCGCACGGGCGCGGCCTGGTGCTTCTGACGGCCTACGAGTAAACGACCTGATGTACGGGGTCAGCCCTCTGCCGTCGAACGGTGCCAAGGTGCTCTCGCTGACAGGCAACCTCGAACTGCGCAACGGCAACACGAAGCTCGAGCCGCGCACGTCAGCGGACATCGACTTCGGCGCGCAGATCGGCGCGATCGGCCCCGCTGCTCAGTTCACCAGCGTCGGCCATGCGTTCGGCCCGAGCTACCCGCAGAAGGTCCAGGTGTCGCTGGCAGCGGCGCGCCCGGTGTCCACCACCATCAACGTGCAGTCAATGTCGAACGACCTCACGCTGGTCAACGGCGGCACGGGCGGCGAGACGGTGCAGGTCACGGTCCCGGCGAACACCGCGTCGGTCGTGGTCCCGATGACGGGACTCGCCCGCGACGCCTCCGTCACGCTCAAGGCCTGGACCACCGATCCGGCCACGTTCGTGACGACCACGGTGCGCGTGCTCGACTACGCCACCGACACGCCGCAGCTCACCGGCCTCTCGCCTGCGTCGCTGACGCTGGGCAAGAGCGCCACTGCGTCGCTGTCGATCACCACCGACATCCCGGCCGGCCCCTCGGGCGTGAGCGGCCAGGTCAGCTCGGCCAATGCCAGCCAGTACTCGACGGCGTTCCCGCTGACGATCACGGTCCCGGCCGACGCGACGAGCGGCACGGCCTCGCTCACCTCGGCGTCGAACGCGTCCGGCACGGACACGCTGTCGCTCAACGGCACGGCGTTCACGACCAACGTGACGTTCCAGGCGGTCCCGCCCTGCAGCCCGCAAATCGTGATGAGCGCGGTCTACGGCGGCGGCGGCGGCTCGGGCACCTGGCGCTGCGACTACATCGAGCTGCACAACCGCTCGAGCCAGCCCGCCTCGCTCAACGGCCTCGTGATCCAGTACGCGGCGGCCGGTGGCACGTCCATCACGGCCACCAACGGCAAGGAGCCGCTCCCCAACGTCACGGTGCCGGGCGGCGGCTACTTCCTCGCCTCCGCGGACTGCGCCGGCACTGCGACCACCAACACGGTCGCAGCCGACTACTCGCCGTTCGGCGGCAGCAACGGCTACATCGCCATCGCGCAGGGCGGCGGCAAGGTGTTCCTGACCACCACCTCGACGCCCATTACGCTCGACTCGAGCGGCTGCGTCACCACGACCAGCACGCCGAGCGTGCTCGACTGGATCGGCTTCGGCAGCAGCACCAACTGCGGCGAGGGCACGAAGCTGGCGACGACGTTCACCAACAGCCTGGTCGCCGAGCGCAACGACGCGTGCGTGGACACGAACAGCAACTCGAGCGACTTCACCGCGGTGTCGGCGACGACGACGGCGGCGAGGAACAGCAGCACGCCGGTGAATGTCTGCAGCAGCGTGTGCGGACCGTAGGCGAGCGGCAGCCGTGAATTGACTTCCGGGGCCGCGTGGCGATGCGTCACGCGGCCCTTCTCACGTTGGCGTCGAGCCACTTGGGGCCCGACTTCCCCGTCGTGCTTGGAGTCTCGAGCACCGCTGTGCGCAGCGTCGACACCGGCGTCAAGGTGGCCGTCGTCGACACCACAAGATCGCGATCGCCAATCAAGACGGCACCAACAGCGCCATCCCAGCGGGCCAGACGCCTGTCGAGGTCGATGTGACTGGCCTGGCGCAGACCACCGGCGCGACGCTGTGTGAACGACTACGCGTCCGAGACGCCCGTGCTCGCGTTTCCCTAGCTCCCACGCGTTCTCGATGGGTGCCGGGAGGACGCAGGTGCTGGCCTTGGGTCGCTTCTTTGTCGAGTCGTGGTCCAGCGTGCCAACCGCTTGGCGAGTGCCCCTGCCAGTGAAGTCGTCGACCACGGTCGAAACGCGGAACCGTCGGCCTGGCCTCGTCGTGTCCGAAACACAATCCAACGACCAGCGCTCGTTCGGCCTTGTCGGAGCCGCCAGCAGCGTTCGTGCTTGAGCCGCTTTGCGTCTGGCACGTCCGTCCCGCATGCTTCGCCTTCCAGCGGTAGAACGTCGTCTCGGTCACCCCTAGCCGCCGCACTACATCGGCCAGCCTCGACCTCCGCAGCGCGTGGATCATGCACCTCGGTGAATCTGACTCCTCTTGGGCGTCACGTCCTCCCTGGTCATCTGAGACTCACATGCCAAGCGGTCGGATTTTCGTGGGGCAGAGTCAGTGCTCACGAGTCCCCTAGTGCCGTATCGTATCCGCCGACGGACACTGGGTCCCCTTGCGATCCAGTGGGTCGAACACAATACTTGCATCGGTTACAGCCATATCCTCGTGGGCAAACACCGGTTCTCGGCTGAGGTAGAACAGGACAACGAACGCCCTCCCCTCTGCGGCCGGCTCTTCACGAATTTGGCTACAATATCGAAACAACACGGCGGTCACCCAAGGATCCTTTGGACCACCAATGAGTGCACCGAACGCCCTCGCTTCGACCGTGTTCCGACGCGATGCCAACCTAACCTTGATCTTCTCATCACGTCTGCCTGGATCATCATCCCGAATTGGGAAATCATCCGAAGTCGTCGTGTATCGCCTTGGGTCGCCTTCATCATTTGCAAACCCATTGTCACGCACCAAGAGTTCGGCTCTACGTGCCGCTCCAACGAGCACGGTTTCTCTGCGCAGATGATCCAGCGCAGTCTGGCATCCGCTTGTGGTTAGTCCCAAAGCGCATAGACCAATCGCTGCAAGGGGACGGCATATTCGCGTTGTGGTCCGATTCATTGTGCAAACTCCGAATCAGCTTGGGGACTAGTGGTCTTGACATGCCAGCAGAAAACAGTTCTGCTGTGCTCCATTCCGCAACAGAAGATAGGGCCGGGGAAGATTCCCGGCCGGTGGCAGCATATAGAGATCGGGTATGGGGCGGCCGTTCAAGCCTCCAACGATTTCTGGATATTCATGTTTCATATTTCCGGCCCATCGAATGTCTCTGCCGGACCAGCCACTCAACAAGGGATGGGAGTGCACTCCAATAACAATTGTGAACACGCCTTTGAAATCTCCGGGTTTCACCTCGAAACTCGCAGTTCCGTCTTGGCCTGACCTCCTTGTTAGCGACCGGTCGGATAAGACGCGTTCTGTCCCCTGCCCCCTCCCATCGGCTCCTGTACCACTGGCCCGCACGGGCGCGG
>JAFEBC010001014.1 GCA_018266095.1 Deltaproteobacteria bacterium | reverse complement strand
TCGGGGGCGTGATCGAACGCTGCGGCGGCGGCCTCGGCGAGGTGCTGCTCGGCGTGCGCGAGCGGCGTGAGGACGAAGGCCGACGCGGCGCAGAGGGCGAGCCAAGCCGCCCGGGAGCGCAGGACGCGGGTGCGTCGAGCGGTCGCGTGCGCGAGAACGTGATGGCGCTTGGACATCGGGCGCTCACAACGTAGGCGGAAGGCATGAGCGTCTTCAAGCGTGAGCTGGCGGCCATCCGCGTGTCCAAGCAGGCGCGGCGCTGGGTGTTCGTGGCGCCGGATCAGCTCAACGACGCGATCGGGCCGCTGGCGCGCTTGTCGCCGCGCGAGGCCGGGATCGTGCTGGTCGAGACTCCCGCCAAGGCGGCGCGGCGGCCGTACCACAAGCAGAAGCTGGCGCTGGTGCTCGCGAACCTGCGGCACTTCGCGCTGGAGCAGGCGCGGCGCGGGGTGGCGGTGCGGCACGTGGTGTCGGAGCACGGCTACGCGGAGGCGCTGCGGGAGGTCGCGCGCGAGACGGGGCCGCTCCTGATGATGGAGGCGGCCGAGCGTGAGCTGCGCGTGGAGCTCGCGCCGCTGGTGCAAGAGAAGCTGCTCGAGGTCGGGCCGCACGAGGGGTGGCTCACGACGCGAGCGCAGTTCGAGGAGAGCCAGGGGCACCGGGCGCGCGCGTTTCGGATGGACGCGTTCTATCGGCACGTGAGGCGGGCGACGGGCGTGCTGATGGCGGGCACAAAGCCGGTCGGGGGCAAGTGGAGCTTCGATGTCGAGAACCGCGAGGCGTGGGACGGCGAGCCGCCTGCGCCGCCGCTGCAGACGTTTCCGCGCGATGCGATCAAGGACGAGGTGGGCGCGCTCATCGAGCGGCACTTCGCGCGGCATCCGGGGGAGCTCTCGCTGGACACGCTGCCGGCGACGCGGGCGGACGCGGAGGCGCTCTGGGCGCGGGCGCTGACGCAACTGCCGTGGTTCGGGCCGTTCGAGGACGCGATGAGCACGCGGTCGAGCGGGCTGTTCCACTCGCGCGTGTCGGGGCTGCTCAACCTGCATCGGCTGCTGCCCGAGCGGCTGGTGCGCGAGGCCGCGGCGAGCGACGCGGGGCTTCCGAGCCGCGAGGGATTCGTGCGGCAGATCCTGGGCTGGCGCGAGTTCGTGCGGCACGTGCACGTGGCGACGGATGGGTTTCGGGTGTTGCCGGAGGTGGCGCAGGAGAGCGAGGTCACGGGCGACGGTGGATTTGCGCGCTGGTCCGGTGCGGCGTGGGCGCAGAAGGTGAAGAGCAAGAAGGCGTGGCCTGTTCCGGAGGGCGCGGCGCCGGCGAAGCTTCAGGGGCGGCATCCGCTGCCGGTGGCGTATTGGGGCACTCGCTCGGGGATGCGGTGTCTCGACAGCGTGGTCGCCGATGTGTGGCGCGAGGCGTACAGCCACCACATCACGCGGCTCATGGTGCTGGGGAACTTCGCCACGCTGCTGGGCGTGTCGGCGCGCGAGCTGACCGACTGGTTCTGGGTCGCGTACCTCGACGCGTACGACTGGGTGGTGGAGCCGAACGTGCTCGGGATGGCGACGTTCGCGGCGGGCGACGTCATGACCACCAAGCCGTACGTGGCGGGCGCGGCGTACATCGACCGCATGAGCGACTACTGTGGCGGATGCGCGCTCGAGCCGAAGACGACCTGTCCGGTGACGCCGCTGTACTGGGCGTTCCTGGCGCGCAACGAGCCCGTGCTGCGCGGGAATCCGCGGCTGATGATGCCGCTC
>JAFEBC010001013.1 GCA_018266095.1 Deltaproteobacteria bacterium | reverse complement strand
GGTCCCGCGCGGGACCAACGTCTCTCCCTCGCGCCACACGGGGACACACACCGAAACAGTCAGGACACCCCCACGCAACCTCGCCTCCCTACCTCTTCCAGCACAGTGCGATCGCCAGAGATCGCCAAGGAGAGAACGATGCGCGGTTTGAAGACGTGGCAGAAGATCGTGATCGGTTCGACGGTGCTTGCGCTGGTGGTCGCGGTGCCGGCGGCGATGGCGGCAGGGCGGCACTTCCGCGGGCACATGATGAAGCGGATCATCGAGCAGCGGATCGCCAACGCCGAGGACCTCATCGACGCGACGCCGCAGCAGCGCGCCACCATCGACGAGGCCAAGGCCAGCATCATCGCCAAGTTCCAGGCGCACGCGCAGGCGCGCGGCGAGAAGCGCGACCAGTGGATCGACCTGCTCTCCGCCGACAACCTGGACGCGCAGCGCATCTACAGCGAGGCCGACGCCCGCGCCGAGGAGATCAAGGCGATGGCGCGCGAGATCGTCCCCGAGATCCAGAAGGTCCACGACGCGCTCACGCCGGCGCAGCGGCAGAAGCTGGCCGCGCACGCCAAGGACATGCACCACCGCATGGAGCGGTTCGAGAAGGGAGAGTAGATGACGACGCTCACGCACGAGGCGGTCAAGACGGAGCCGGGCGGGGTGGGTCTTTTGTCTCCAGACGGCCACGGGACTGCTATGCTGCCGATCGTGACCAACGCCCTGATGGTCGAGGACGATCGCAAGCTGTCGGCGCTGCTCGTGGAGTTCCTCGGGCAGCACGCCGTGGAGGCCACGGTCGCGGCCGACGCGGGGGCCGCGCTCAAGGCGCTGGAGACCAAGCCCTTCGACATCATCCTGCTCGATCTCATGTTGCCCGGCATGGACGGCCTGACGCTCGCCAAGCGCATCCGTGAGAAGTGGCAGACGCCCATCATCATGGTCACCGCGCGCGGGGACGACGCGGACAAGATCGTCGGGCTCGAGCTGGGCGCGGACGACTACCTCGCCAAGCCGTTCAATCCGCGCGAGCTCCTGGCGCGCATGCGGGCCGTGCTGCGGCGCGCGGGCGAGGCCGAGGCCGGTGCGCAGCGGCTGGCGCGCTTCGTCACCGGCGGGCTCATCATCGACTTCGACGCGCGCGAGGTCACGGTGGAGGG
>JAFEBC010001012.1 GCA_018266095.1 Deltaproteobacteria bacterium | reverse complement strand
AGCGTGCCGCCGAACGCGTTCACTCCGTAGCCGATGCCCAGGAGCAGCGCCATCAGCGCCAGCATCGAGCCGGCGTCCTTGTGCCGCAGCCGGTGCGAGAGGATGGGCTGCAGGACCACCACCTCGACGCAGTTGACGCCCATGAGCACGCCGTACACCGAGGGGGAGAGCCCGTGCGCGGCCATGTCGAGCGGGAGGCCGAGCTGCCACTGGCAGAAGACCACCAGCGACACCACGTGCAGCGCCAGGAACACCGCGAAGGGCCCGTCGCCCAAGGTGCGCAGCATCCCGCGCACGACCGGCTGGTGCACGAGGCCCACGGGCCGCGTCTCCGGCACCTGCGAGAGGATGAGCCCCGCGCAAGCAAAGCTCGTGATCGCGTCCGCGAAGAAGAGGATGCGCACGCCCGAGGTCGCCAGCGCCGAGCCGAGCAGCCACCCCACCGCGAGCCCGAAGTTCACCGCCCAGTACACGAGCCCGTACGCGCGCTGGCGGTCCGCCACCGGCACGAGGTCCGCCACCGCGGCGTTCATCGCCGGACGGTAGAGCTCGCCCACGAGGCCCGACACGAAGGCGAGGCCCGTCATCACCGGGATCGACGTGGTCAGCGTGAGCGCAACCACCGACAGCCCGCCGCCGACGAGCCCCACCAGCATCGTCCCGCGCCGGCCCACCTTGTCCGCGAGCGTGCCGCCCACCGGCCCCGAGAGCACGATGCCCAAGCCGTAGATCGCCACCACGCGCCCCGCGCCCGCCGCGTCGAGCCCGCGCTCGCGCACGAGGTACGTGGCCAGGAACGCGAGCACGAAGCAGCCGAGCCGGTTGATGAGCAGCCCGGCCCAGATCATCCAGAACGCCCGGGGCAGCCCCTGCGTGGTGGCGAGGAAATGTTCCTTCAGGGCGCGCACAAGGACCGCAAACGTATCGGACCGTCCTCGATTTCGCCAAGCGAGCTACTGCACGGGCACGCCGGCGCAGCGGTGCTTCACGCAGCGCGCGCGGAAGGCCCCCACGGGAGGAGGCATCGGCCCGCACGGCCCGCCGCCGCCGAAGAGCTGTCGCGCGCTGAAGTCGGCGCAGCCACACTCGGGCTCGCGCGGCGCGGGCCCCTTGGCGCGCACGCGGAGCTCCTGGCAGCCGCAGCACGAGCGGTGCTCCTCGACCAGGCAGTCCGCGTCCTCCTGGCAGGCGGCGTCGCTCGTCATCAGCTCGGGCTTGGCGGGCTCGCGCTTGTGCGGAAGAAGCTCCGTCTGCTCCGGCCGCGGCGGGACGAAGTGCGGCGGCGGCGCGGGCTGAAGCACGGGCGCCTTCGACTCCTCCACGTGCGCGCAGCCGGGCAGCGTCAGGCACGCCGCGCGGCACCAGTGGTTCTCGTCCCGGTAGCCGTCGATGCCATAGAGCCGCGCGTGCATGAGCCCGCACACGAGCGGCGCCAGCGTCT
>JAFEBC010001011.1 GCA_018266095.1 Deltaproteobacteria bacterium | reverse complement strand
CGTGGTGGCAGTTGCCCGCGACGCACGCGCCGGTGGTGGTGTTGCAGATGGGCGTCGAGGCCGCGCACAGGCTCTCGGTGCCCGCCGTGCACGACTGGCAGGTGTGCCCGTTGCAGACCTTGCCGCCGGTGCAGTCGCTGGAGGTGATGCACGCGCCGAACTCGCAGAAGCCGCCCTGGTCGCAGAGGTAGCCCGTGGGGCAGCCGCCCTGGATCGCGGGCGTCGACACCGTGCACGCCTGGCACGTCTTGCCGCCGCTCGTGTTGCTCGTGCACAAGCGCTGGCCGCCCGCGGTGCAGTCGCCCGCGGTCTTGCAGTCGCCGGGCGCGCAGGTCCCCGAGTAGCAGAGATCGCCCGCGGGGCACTGCGAGTCGCTCGTGCACAGGCCGCACAGATTCGAGACGCAGGCCTTGCCGTTGTAGCTCCCGCTGGTGGTGCAGTCGGTGGCCACGAGGCAGTTGCCGGGCACGCACGCGCCCGCCGCGCACACCTCGACGCCGGCCTTGCAGTCGCTGTTGCCGGTGCACGCCGAGCACTTGTGCGTGGTCTGGTTGCACACCTGGCCGCCGGTGCAGTCGCTGGTGGCGAGGCAGTTGCCGGGCACGCACAGGCCCGCCGCGCAGACCACGCCGCTCTGGCCGCAGTCGCTGTTGTTGGCGCAGTTCTGGCAGCGGTTGCCCACGCAGATCTCGCCCGTGGCGCAGTCCGACGCCGCGCTCACGCAGTCGCCGGTCACGCAGCGCCCGGACGAACACACGCGCCCGCCGCCGCACTCGGCGTTCGACCCGCAGTCCTTGCACGAGTTGTTGCTGCAGAGCTGGCCGCTCGCGCAGTCGTTGGCGGTCACGCAGTTGCCGGTGACGCACTTCTGCGAAGCGCACACCTCGCCCGCGCGGCAGTCGTTGTTCACGCCGCACGAGGTGCACTGGTTGCCGATGCACGCCTGCACGCCCGGGCAGTCGTTGTTGCTGCGGCAGGTGGCCGCCGTGCAGCGCGCAGAGGCGCCCGTGCCCAGGCAGAGCCGTCCCGCGCCGCAGTCGCCGTCCTTGGTGCACGCCGCGCACTGGTTGCCCACGCAGATCTCGCCCGCGTTGGGCCCGAGGCAGTCCGTGCTCGTCGCGCAGTTGCCCTGCGTGCAGAGGCCGTTCGTCGCGCAGACCTCGCCCGCCGCGCAGTCGCCCGCGCCGCTGCAGAACGAGCAGTGGTCCTGCTTGCACACCTTGCCCGCCGACGCGCCCGTGCAGTCGCTGCGGCCCAGGCAATCGCCCGCCGTGCACGCGCCCTGGTCGCACACGAGGCCCGACGCGCCGCAGTCGCTGGTCTGGCCGCACGCCTGGCAGTGGTTGTTCTTGCAGACCGCGCCCTTCGCGCACGAGGCCGTGGAGGTGCAGTCGCCGGCCACGCAGGCGTGGTTTGCGCACACGCGCCCGCCGCCGCAGTCCGAGGCGGTGGAGCAGGGCG
>JAFEBC010001010.1 GCA_018266095.1 Deltaproteobacteria bacterium | reverse complement strand
CGAGCGCATCGGCGAGCGACGAGCCCTCGTTCACCTTCTGCTTCACGGTGCCCAAGATGCGCTTGAGGCGCGGGTGCTCGACCTGCTCGGTGAGCGCGGTCAGCGACTCGACCAGCGTGATGCCGGCGCCGATGAGCGTGGACAGTTGCCGCGTGGCGATGGCGAGATCCTGCGCGCCCACGCCCGCGCCGAAGATCGCGCCGACGTCCACCTCGCGCGACATGCCCGCGCCCGCGGCCTTGCCCGACGCGCTCGCCGCCGCATCCGCCGCGCGCGCCTCGGTGAGGAACACGCCGTCCTTGCGCAACAGCGAGCGCAGCGTCTTCTGGCTCTCGGCGTCCTTGAGGCCGCGGACGTTCTTTCCCGCCTCGGTGAGCCCTGTGTATTCGAAGACCGGCATGGTGATCGGCCCCGCTTACGCGAGGTCCTCCTGCGTGACCGACAGCACTTCCGCGATGCTCGTCTCGCCGAGCAGGATCTTCTTGGCGCCGTCGTCCATCAGCGTCTTCATCCCCTTGTTGGCGATGGCCGACTTCTTGATGGTGCCGCTGTCGACGTTCTTGAGCACGAGCTGGCGGATCTCGTCGTCGAGCAACATGATCTCGTAGATGCCCTTGCGGCCGCGGTAGCCGGTGTCGTTGCACTCGTCGCAGCCCATGGGCCGGTAGAGCATTCCGCCCGTCGCCGCCTTCACCTGCGCGGGCGTGAGGCCGACCTCGGCGAGCTCTTCGGCCGTGGGCAGATACGCATCTCGACAGTGCTTGCACAGCGTGCGCACGAGGCGCTGCGCGATGGCGCCCATCAGCGAGCTCGCCACCAGGAACGGCTCGACGCCCATGTCGACCAGACGCGTGATCGCGCCCGCGGCGTCATTCGTGTGCACCGTGGAGAACACGAGGTGACCCGTGAGCGAGGCCTGGATGGCGATCTCGGCCGTCTCCAGGTCGCGGATCTCGCCGACCATGATCACGTCCGGATCCTGACGCAGGAAGCTGCGCAGTCCGTTGGCGAAGGTGAGCTCGATCTTCGGGTTCACCGGCGTCTGCGAGATGCCCTTGAGCTGGTACTCGACCGGGTCCTCGATCGTCATG
>JAFEBC010000100.1 GCA_018266095.1 Deltaproteobacteria bacterium | reverse complement strand
GAGGACGATGTCGAAGCCCTCGTTCTTGCCCTTGCTCACCGAGTCGAAGAGGACCGCGCCCGGATCGCCGCCGTCCTTGCCGCGCACGATGGCCACGCCCGCGCGATCGGCCCACACGTCGAGCTGCTCGCCCGCCGCGGCGCGGAAGGTGTCGCCGGCGCCGAGCAGGACCTTCTTGCCCGAGGCGGTCAGCTTGCTCGCGAGCTTGCCGATGGTGGTCGTCTTGCCCACGCCGTTCACGCCCACGATCATCACCACCTGCGGCCCGGCCACGCCCGCGGCCAGCGCTGGCAACCCGCCGTGTCCCGCGGCACCCGGCGCGGCGCCCAGGCCCAGGATGCGCTCGATCTCCTCGCGCAGCGCCGCCTTCACCTTCGAGAGGTCCGCGAGCTCCTTGCGCTTGAGCCGCTCGCGCACGCTCTCGAGCAGCGTGGTGGCCGTCTTCACGCCCACGTCGGCCGAGAAGAGGATCTCCTCGAGCTCCCCCAGCGCGGCCTCGTCGAGCGCCTTGCCGGTGCCCAAGAGCGCGTTGAGCCGCGCCATGAAGCCGCCGCGCGTCTTCGCCAGGCCCTCCGAGAGCGTCCGGCCCGACTCCTGCTCGACCAGCTTCTGCCGCGCCGCCTGCTCGCGCGCCTTCTCCTCGCGCGCCTTCGCTTCTGCGTCCAGCTTGGCCTGCGCTTCAGCGGTCGCGCGCGCCTCCGCGTCGAGCGCCTTCTGCTTCTTCTCGTCGGCCTCGGCGGCCTTGCGCGCCTCGTAGTCGGCCTTGCGCTTCTTCTCGTCCGCCTCACGCGCGAGGCGGTCCACCTCGGCCTGCGCGGCCGCCCGGGACTTCTCGTCGGTGGCGGACTCGAGCGCCTGCTTCGCCGCTGCGGCCTTGGCCTCCGCCTGCGCCTGCTCCTCGCGCGCCTTCTGCTCGCGCGCGTGCCGCTCGGCCGCCGCCTTCTGCTCGGCCTCCGAGAGCGTGGTGTCGACGACGGCCACCTTCGGCGCCGGCTGCGGCAGCTCGATGGTGACCGGCTTCTCGACCGGCTTCGCGGGCGGCAGCGACGGCTTCTTCTTGAGCCGCACCACGACCGTCGCGCCCACGAACGCGAGCGCGACGAACACCAGCGGCCCGGCCAGGGGCGACGACATCACATCTGCGAGCAAGGGGGCGAACACGGGCCTACATCCATCGTTGAACTTCGAAAAGCCGGACGTCCGAACACATCTCTGGGGCGCTCCACGATCCAGTCTCCCTTCGGGAAACCTCCACCAGGGGTGAGCTGCCGCTCCCCCTGGACCCCCAACAGGCTGCGGCTGCGGGCGCCGTTACTCTGGCAGCCCCGCCGGCGCCTTCGAGCTGACCGCGTCGATCGCGGCCGGAGCCTGGCCGGGAGACGACGAGATCAGCACCGCGTTCCACTTCTTCTTGGAGCCGGTGTCGATGGCGCACTCCGTGTCCGCGCACGCGACCACCTGGTAGTAGAGCACCTCGCCCTCGAACTGCGCCGGGAGCTCGACGATGAAGCCGCCCAAGCCGCCGTTCGCGTCGGGCGTCATGTCGATCACCTGATCGTTGGCGTCCTGGCCGCGATAGAGGATCTGCACCTTGGCGCTCGCCACCTTGGCCTCGGCGTCGGCGGCCTTGTCCTCGGTGAGCGATTCGATGTTGCCCGGCGAGATCTGGGCGCGCAGCACGATCGGACGGCGCGGCTCCACGCGGAACGGCGAGGCGTGCGAGATGGTGAACACCTGCGCCGGCCGGGCGCCCTCCGCGGCGCCGCCCGCGCTCTTGAAGGTGAGCTTGAACGGCGTCGACGGGCTGCCGTCGCCGAAGTTGACCTGCTGGTCGGCGTTGTCCTTCGCCGCGATGAGGTACTCGATCTCGCCGTGCGTGACCGCGGGCGGCAGCTCCACCGACCACGAGTCGCCGTCGTTGTTGACCAGCGGGATGGAGGCCTTCCAGCTCGGCGAGCCGGCCTGACGCACGTAGATGGCGGCCGTCTTGATGCCGGCCTCCGAGTGGATGCGGATGCGCAGCGTGAACGCGTTGCCCTCCGGCGGCTGCGCGTTGATGTGGCGGTGCTCGATCACGGGCGGCGCGGGCTTGGCGGCGGCCGCGGTCTTCTTGTGGTGCTCGGGCGGCGGAGGCGGCGGCTCGCCCTGCGGGGCCTCCTCGTGGTGGCGCCTGGGCTTGGGCTCCGGCGGCGGCTCGCTCGGCGGCGGCGGAGGCGGCGGCTCGGCCTGCGCGACGGCCGTCTTGCCCTTGCCACCGCCCAGCGCCATCGGCTTGGCCGACGTGCCGTACTGCGCGGGGCCGTTGCCGAGCAGGTCGGTCGCCTGGATGTAGTACTCCTCCGGCGCCGGCACGGTGGCCTTGAACACGTCGTCGAAGTCATTCTTCGTCATCGGCTGTTCGGTCCACTTGCCGCCGCCCTTCCGATAGAAGAGCGTGGCCTGCAGGACGCCCGTCTCGTCGGTGATCTTGGCCTCGAACGAGACCGAGCCACCCCTCGACGAAGACTTCACGTCGCTGATCACGGGCGGCTTGTTGTCGTCGGCCCGGGCAGGCAGTGCAATCAACAGCGCAGCGGAGGACAGGGCGCAGAGCGCCGGCAGAGTGGTCAATCGCATGGCGCGAGAGATTATCATGAGAGCAAAAATGTCAATGGAATCGTTCGCGATCGATCCAAGCCGTTGGGCTGTGCGCCGCCTTCAGGCCTTGGGCGCGCGCTGCGGCATGCGCTCCTCGAGCTCTTCGATCGTCTTCGGCCAGTCGCTCTTGAGCAGCCGCGCGAGCCCGCGATCGCTGAGCAGCTTGCCGCCGGTCTGACAGCGCGGACAGTAGTTCGTCTCGGTGTCGTCGGCGTAGGCGATGCGCTGCACGGCGGTCCCGCAGGCCGGGCAGGGCTGCTTGTACTTCCCGTGCACGGCGAAGTCCTCGCGGAACGCGGTCACCTTCTCGGGCCAGCCCTTGTTCTCGTCCGCTTCCTTCTTGAGCCGCGCGGTGAAGTCGATGAGCACCTCGCGCGTGGCCGCGAACAGCCGCTCGCTCGCCTCGTCCGTGAGCTTGGTCGAGAGCGCCGCCGGCGACAACTGCGCCCGATGCAGGATCTCGTCCGAGTATGCGTTGCCGATCCCCGAGAACAGCCGCGGATCCGTGAGCGTGCGCTTGAGCGTGTGGCTCTCCTTCACCAGCGCCGCGCGGAAGGCCGCGAGATCGATCTCGAGCGGCTCCACCCCGCCGCGATCCTCCGCGTGCAGCGCCGTCTCGCCCTTGAGCAGCTTGATCGACGCGCGCTTCTTGCTCGACGCCTCGGTGAGAATCGCGGTGCCGCCCTCGAAGTCGAAGGCCGCCAAGCCCACCTTGCCCGGCACCTTCGCGCCCGCCGCCACCCATTTGAGCCGGCCCGCGATCATCAGATGGATGACGAGCCAGAGCCCGTCCTCGCCCGTGGCCTTCCCCAGCCGCAGCGCCAGCCGCTTGCCCACACGCAGCAGCTCCTCGACCACGAGCCCCTGCACCGACGACAGCGGCGGATCGAACGTGCGCAACACGAACGGGCTCGCGAGGCGCACCTGCACGAGCGGGCGGCCCTTCACCTTCGCCGCCAGCGAGTCCAGATAGACGGTGATGTCGGGCAGCTCAGGCATCGGCTCGTCGCCTCCCTCGAGAGCAGATCGCTAGCGCTTCTCCACCAGCTCGAACACGTACCCGTCCGGGTCCTCCATGTCGCGCGAGCGCCCGCCCGGGATGTGCTGCACGTCGCCCAGCGGACGCGCGCCGTGCCGCGAGAGCAGGCTCGTCATCTGCTCGAGGTCCATCACGCGGATGCCGAGCATCGGCCCGCCGCGATCGTAGCCGGAGCGCTCCATCGCGGGCGAGTGGAACACCGGGTGCAACTGCAGGTGCAGGCCCGGCCGCAGCTCGAGCTCGACGAAGTCCGTGGCCGCGGCCTTCTCGGGCAGGCCGACCACATCGCGCCAGAAATACCGCGACTGCTCCACGTCCTGAACTTGAAGGGAAATCCAACACAGCTCGTTCATGCCGCGGAACATACACGCGCGCCGCGGGCCGCGGGGAGGGCTTTGCGTCGCACCGGTCGCGCGTCGGGCGCTCATCTGTTACGCACGGCGCATGAAAGTCGTCATCGGTGGCGCCAACGGCCTCGTCGGCAAGGAACTGGTTCAGGCGCTCGTCGCCCGCGGAGACGAGGTCGTCGCCCTCGCCCGCAAGCCCGCGCAGGCCGAGTGGACCCGCGGCGCGCGCCTCGTGCTCTGGGACGGCAAGACGCAGGGCGACTGGTCCCGCGAAGTCGACGGCGCCGATGCCCTCGTCAACATGGCCGGCCTCAACGTGGGCGACCAGCGCTGGGACCCCGAGTTCAAGCGCCGCATCCTCGCGAGCCGCCTCGACAGCACCGGCGCCTGCGTCGAAGCCCTCCGCGCCGCCACCAAGCGCCCGCGCGTCTTCCTCTCCGCGAGCGCCGTCGGCTACTACGGCTCGCAGGGCGACACCCGCCTCGACGAATCCGGCGCGCCCGGCAAGGACTTCCTCGCCACCGTCTGCCAGCAATGGGAGGCCGCCGCCGGGCCCGCCGCGGCCCTCGGCGTCCGCACCATCCAACTGCGCACCGGCGTCGTCCTCGCCCCCGAGGGCGGCGCGCTCGCCAAGATGCTCCCGCCCTTCAAGGCCTTCGTCGGCGGCCCGCTGGGCGACGGCAAGCAGTGGTTCCCCTGGATCCACCTCGCCGACGAGATCGCGCTGTGTCTCTTCCTCCTGGACCACGCGACGCTCGCGGGCCCCGTGAACGCCGCCGCGCCCGGCATCGTGAACATGAATGAGTTCGCGAAGGCGCTCGGCAAGGTGCTGCATCGCCCCAGCATCGCCCGGGTGCCTGCGCTCGCCGTGCGACTGGCTGTCGGGGAGTTCGCGGACGCGGTGCTGGCGAGCCAGCGGGTGATCCCGGAGAAGCTGCAAGCGGCGGGGTTCGCGTTCAAGTTCCCGGAAGTGGAAGGAGCGCTGCGAGAGCTGTTGGGCTGAGCCGCAAGCGGACACTGCGCCTTTCCACCGGCCTCCCTCAGCGGACTCGGCGTCGAGGGCCGTGGGCAGGTGGAGATGCGTGAAGTCGGCAGGCCCCGTCGTTCTCCCCGTACGCGTCGCAAGAGCGCAGAGCGAGCCGGCCGTTGCACGTGCGCCCGCGTCGCCCTTTCCAATGGATCCAAGAGCGGTCCCGGGGCGTGGGGAGGGATTGCGCCCGACTGAGGCGCGGCACATCAAGGCGTAGTCCGGAGCTCCAGCACCTCGCGGACGCGAGGTGCCGGCCCAAGCCGCAGGCCTCCCGGAGGGCGCAACCCTCCCCACGCCTCGGGACCGCGGAGTCCCAATCGAAGCCCCACGCGACCGCGCAGCCACAAGTCAAGGCTTGATCTGCGCGCCCGCGCGAAGCACAACACCCGCCATGCCTGCCGACTTCACGCATCTCCATCTGCACACGCTCTACTCGCTCCTCGACGGCGCCATCCGCCTGCCCGATCTCATGAAGACGTGCGCCGCCACCGGCATGAAGTCCGTCGCCGTCACCGATCACGGCAACATGTTCGGCGTGGTCAACTTCTACCAAGAGGCCAAGAAGAACGGCATCAAGCCCATCATCGGCTTCGAGGCCTACGTCGCGGGCGACAAGGGGCGCGCGGACAAGTCGCAGCGCATCGGCAACCACCTGGTGCTGCTGGCGCAGAACGACATCGGCTACAAAAACCTGCGCTATTTGTCTACCAAGGCCTTCACCGAGGGCTTCTACTACGACCCGCGCATCGACAAGGAGCTGCTCAACTCGCACAACGAGGGCATCATCGCGCTGACCGCCTGCATGGCCGGCGCGGTGCCCAAGGCCATCCGCCGCGGCGACATGGACGAGGCCCGCCGCGAGACGCGCGAGCTCAAGCAGATCTTCGGCGACCGGCTCTACCTCGAGATCCAGTCGAACGCGCTCAAGGAGCAACTGCCGGTCAACCACGGCCTCTGCGAGATCTCGCGCGACGAAGGGATCCCGCTCGTCGCCACCGCCGACAGCCACTACGTCGGCAAGTCGGACGCGAAGGCGCACGAGGTGCTGATGGCCATCGCCTCGGGCCGCACCTTCGACGACCCGAAGCGCCTGCGCCACGAGACGGAGGAGCTCTACATCAAGAGCCCCGACGAGATGGTCAACGTGGTCGAGGGCGTGACCGGCGTGGGCGGCGAGTGGCGCGAGGCCGTGCACAACTCCTGGCTCATCGCGCAGCGCTGCAACGTCGAGATCGACCTCAAGTCGAAATTCCTACCGAAATACCAGGTGCCCGAAGGAGAGTCGCTCGACACCTTCATGGCGCAGAGCGCGCGCAAGGGCCTCGATCAGCGCTTCAAGGAGCTCAAGTACCTCGACAAGATCAAGCCCGACGAGTACCGCGAGCGCCTCGAGCTCGAGCTCGGCGTGATCATGAAGATGCAGTTCTCGGGCTACTTCCTCATCGTGGCCGACTTCATCAACTGGGCCAAGAAGCACGGCATCCCCGTCGGGCCGGGCCGCGGCTCGGGCGCAGGATCGCTCGTCGCGTACTCGCTGCGCATCACCGACATCGACCCGCTGCCGTACAACCTGCTCTTCGAGCGCTTCTTGAATCCCGAGCGCGTCTCGATGCCGGACTTCGACGTCGACTTCTGCCAGGACCGCCGCGGCGAGGTGATCGAATACGTTACCAATAAGTACGGAAAGGACAACGTCGCGCAGATCGTGACCTACGGCGCGCTCTCGGCCAAGAGCGCCATCAAGGACGTGGCCCGCGTCATGGGCCTGCCCTTCGCCGAGGTGAACGAGCTCACGCGCAACATCCCCGCGCTCATCGACGGCCACCCGCCCACCATCGACGGCGCGCTCGCGGCCGAGCCCAAGCTCACGGCCATCCAGGAGTCGAAGCCGATCTTCAAGACCATCATCGACTTCGCGCGCGCGCTCGAGGGCCTGACGCGCTCGACCGGCATGCACGCGGCCGGCGTGGTCATCGGCGAGAAGCCGCTGTGGGAGTACGTGCCGCTCTGCCGTGGACAGAACGGCGAGTTGGTCACGCAATTCGCAAAGGACGAGGTCGAGCTCGCGGGCCTCATCAAGTTCGACTTCCTCGGCCTCAAGACGCTCACCGTCATCAGCGACGCGGTCAAGCTCGCCAACCGCGGCCGCGCGGCCGATCAGCAGATCGACATCACGCTCTTGCCGCTCGACGACAAGAAGGTCTACGAGCTCATCTCGCGCGGCGACACGGCCGGCGTGTTCCAGATGGAGTCGTCGGGCTTCACCGAGATGGTGAAGAAGCTCAAGCCCAGCGTGTTCGAGGACATCATCGCCGCCGGCGCGCTCTACCGCCCGGGCCCGCTCGACTCGGGCATGGTCGACGTGTTCATCAACCGCAAGCACGGCCGCGAGCGCGTGACGTATCCGCACCCGAGGCTCGAGGGCATCCTCAAGGACACGTACGGCGTCATCGTCTACCAAGAGCAGGTCATGCAGATCGCGCAGGTCTTGGGCGGCTACTCGCTCGGCCGCGCAGACCTCTTGCGCCGCGCGATGGGCAAGAAGAAGGCCGAGGTCATGGCCAAGGAACGCTCGGGCTTCCTCGAGGGCTGCGAGAAGGGCGGCGTCGATCCCAAGGTCGCCAACGACATCTTCGACTTGATGGAGAAGTTCGCGGAGTACGGCTTCAACAAGTCGCACTCGGCCGCATACGGCTTGATTACTTATCAAACCGCGTGGCTCAAGGCGCACTTCCCGGTCGAGTTCATGGCCGCGCTGCTCACGAGCGAGAAGGACAACACCGACAAGGTGGTCGCGCACATCGCCGAGGCGCGCGCGGACGGCATCGTGGTGCTGCAGCCCGACGTGAACGACTCGGACCTGGCCTTCGGCGTCGCGCCGAACCCGGCGTACAACCCGAACGCCAAGCGCGGCACCAAGCAGGCCGCGAACCTGATTCGCTTCGGCCTCGGGGCCATCAAGGGCGTGGGCGAGAACTCGATCGACGCCATCCTGGTGGTGCGCGAGCCCAAGGACAAGGCGGGCGCGCAGCTTCCCAAGGCGCCGTTCCGAGGGCTGTTCGATTTCTGTAGCCGAATCGATTCGAAGAAGCTCAACCGCAAGACGGTGGAAGCGCTGGTGGCCGCGGGCGCGTTCGACTTCATGGGCAAGCCGCGCAAGGCCCTGTGGGACGCGATCGAGCCCGCGCTGGCCGCCGGCTCGTCGGCGCAGAAGGATCGCGACTCGGGCCAGTTCGGCCTCTTCGGCGCGCCGGTGAAGAAGTCCAGCTTAAGCGCCGCGCCGCCGCCTCCGGAAGAGCGCGTGTTCGGCAAGGAAGAGTGGCCCGAGCGCGACCGGCTCGCGAAGGAGAAGGAGGCGATCGGCTTCTACATCACCGGCCACCCGCTCGCGCGCTACGAGGCCGACGTGAAGCGCTACGCGACGCACACCTGCGCGTCCCTGGCGGTGGCCAAGGGCTTCGAGAAGGTGGGCGTGTGCGGCATCGTCACCGGCTGGCGCGAGCGGCTCACCAAGACGGGCAAGAAGATCGCCTTCGCGGTGCTCGAGGACCTCACGGGCGCGCGCAACCTCGTCATGTACGACGACGTGGTGCAGAAGTTCGAGACGCTGCTCAAGGGCGACGACCCGGTGCTGGTGAAGGGCATGGTGCGCCTGGCCGAGAAGTTCGGCGCGGACGCGAACCAGGAGGCCGCGAGCGATCCCGAGCCGGAGATCAAGGTCGACGAGGTGCAGAAGCTCGCAGACGTGCGCGCCGCCAAGGCCAGCAAGGTCGAGCTGCGCGTGAACGCGGACGCGGCCACGCCGGAGAAGCTGGGCGAGCTCAAGGGGCTCTTCGTGAAGCACCCGGGCCTGTGCTCAGCGCAGCTCATCCTCGTGCAGCCGGGCGTGGCGGAGACGAAGCTCGCGCTCAAGGCGTTCAAGGTCGCGCCCGATGATGATCTCTTGGCCGCGGTGGACCGGCTCTTCGGCGAGAAGGTCGCGAGCGTTCGTTAGAGAAAACAGCAAGAGCTTCACAGGAAGGAAAGAAGGAAGGGTGTCGCCCTAGGAATCCTTCAAGAGATCCATCTCCCCGTCGTCGCTTTTCACAGGGCGTCCGTCGCTGCTCCAAGGCCGGAACCCCTTCCTTCTTTCCTTCCTGTGAAGCAGTTGTCGTTGCTGCTACCCCGCCGCCTTCTTCCCCTTTTTCTGCGCGTACATCCGCTCATCCGCCATCGCGATCATCGCCTCGATGTCCGGCCGCTCCAGCTCCACGCGCGGGTCCCACGCCGCAAACCCCACGCTCGCGCGCAGCTTGTACTTGCGGCCATCCTTGCCATCGAGGTTCTCCGCCGTCTGCACGAGGCGCCGCTCGATGAACGGCAGCTCCTCGGCCGTGGCCTGCGTCACCAGCGCCGCGAACTCGTCTCCGCCCAGCCGCGCCAGCACGTCGCCCTCGCGCAGCGACTTCTTGAGCACCTGCGCGATGTCCTTCAAGGCCGCGTCGCCCGCCTCGTGGCCGAGCGTGTCGTTGATCTGCTTGAGCCCATCCAGGTCCGCGAACAGCACCGCCACCGGCGTCTTCTGCCGCCGCGCCAGCTCCAGCCGCTGCGAGGCGAGCGTGAGGAACCCCCGCCGGTTGCACAGGCCCGTGAGCTCATCCACCTGCGCGATGGCCCGCAGCCGGTCGGCCTGCGCGGTGAGCTGCTCCTCGGCCCGCTTCTCCGCGGTCACGTCGCGCAGCACGGACACGCCCGCGATCACCGCGCCCTTCTTGTCGCGCAGCGGCCGCGCGGTGACGCTGATCCACACGCCCTCGGGCTTGTGCGGCGTGCGCAGGAACATCACCGCGCCGTCGGCCGGATGCCCCTGCGTCGCGCGCGTGAGCGGGCCCTCCTCGGGCGCGTAGAGCGTCGTCTTGTCGGGCTTGTACGCGCGCAACTGCGTCGGCCAATCGGCGGGCAGCTCGCTCCCCAGCGCCTCACCGAAGATGCGCCGCGCCGCCGGGTTCATGAGGATGAGCTTGCGCTGCGCGTCCATCACCATGCAGCCATCACCCATGCCGTCGAGCACGCTGGAGAGCAGCTCCGTCTTCTGCCGCAGCTCCTCGGTGACCTGCTCGCGCGCCTGCCGGTTCTGCCACGCCACCGTCGCCGAGAAGATGGCCGCGCCCGCCGCCAGGAAGAGGCCGAGGAGCGTCAACACGGTCACCCGCTCGACGCTCCTGCGCGCCCGCTCCTCGCGCTGCGCCATGAGGGCCTGCTGCGCGCCGTCGAGCTCGCCCATCACCTCGCGCACCAGGGCCATCTTCTGCCGCGCCGTCCCCGCCTGCAGCTCCTTCATCAGCGCTTCGAACTCGTTCTGCTGCTTCTGCATCACCGCCGCGTGCATCAGCGCCAGCTCCGCCGTCACGCCCTCGTCGAGCTTCTTGAGCCGGGCGGGGTCCACCGGCTCGCCGCGGCCCATCAGCTCCTGCAGCCCGGCCATCGCCTTGCGCGTGTCCACCTCGGTCTCGAAGTAGCGCTGCGCGAGGTCCGGCGTGCCGATGAGCAGATAGCCGCGGTAGTTCGACTCCGCGTCCTTCAAGTGCAGGATGAGCTCGCTCGCCGACAGCCTGACCTGCAGCGAGTGCGACACCCAGCGCTCGTCGTCGCGCGCCCGCTGCGCCAGCAGCACCCAGAGGACGAGCACGCCCCCGACGAGCAGGCTCGCCAGCGCCGCTCCGGAGGCGGTGCGTTTCCAGCCCAAGGGCATCCAGACACCATAGCGCACGAGCGCGCGCGACTCGGGCCAGAACGCACACCGGCCCCCCCCCGCGCCGCCGTCTTGGCACACCGGGTCTTGACCCCACGCGCCTGGCAGCGCCACCGTGCCGCCTCATGGTCACGCTCGACGACATCCGCGCCGCCCGCGCGCGCATCCAGTCCAAGATCCAGATCACCCCGTGCCCGCTCTCGGAGCCCTTCAGCGAGCTCTGCGGCGCGCGCATCTACTTCAAGCTCGAGAACCTCCAGCGCACCGGCAGCTTCAAGGAGCGCGGCGCGGCCAACCGCATGATGCTGCTCACCGAGGCCGAGAAGGCCCGCGGCGTGGTGGCCGCCAGCGCCGGAAACCACGCGCAAGGCGTGGCCGTGAACGCGCAGCGCCTGGGCATCAAGGCCACCATCGTCATGCCCACGGCCACGCCGCTCATCAAGGTCCAGTCGACCAAGAGCTTCGGCGCCGAGGTCATCCTGCACGGCCAATCGGTCGAGGACGCCTTCGCGGAGGCGCGCCGCCTGGAGGCCGAGAAGGGCTACGTCTTCATCCACGCCTTCGACGACGACGCCGTGATTGCAGGGCAGGGCACGTGCGGCCTGGAGATCCTCGAGCAGGTCCCCGACGTGGACGTGGTCGTGGGCAGCATCGGCGGCGGCGGCTGGCTCGGCGGCATGGCCGTGGCGCTCAAGTCGCTCAAGCCCTCGGTGCGCATCGTCGGCGTCGAGAGCGCGGCGCTGCCCAAGATGAAGGCCGCCCGCGACGCCGGCAAGCTGGTCACGCTCGCGCCCGCCACCACCATCGCCGACGGCATCGCGGTCAAGCGCGCGGGTGAGCGCACGCTGCCGCTCTTCGAGAAGTACGTGGACGACATCGTCGCCGTCGACGACGAGGAGGTCGCCAACGCCATCCTCTTGCTCATCGAGCGCGAGAAGACCGTGGCCGAGGGCGCCGGCGCAGCGTCCGCCGCGGCCCTCATCCAGAAGCGCGTCCCGGGCCTCACGCCCAACACCAACGTCGTCTGCGTCATCTCCGGCGGCAACATCGACGTGAACCTGGTCGCCCGCATCATCGAGCAGGGCCTGATCAAGGAGGGCCGCCGCGTGATGCTGACGCTCAAGATCAACGATCGCCCCGGCGCGCTCGCGGCCGTCTTGGGCACCGTCGCCGACAGCCGCGCCAACGTGCTGGAGGTGCACCACAACCGCGCCGTCACCCGCCTGGGCGACACCGAGCTGGACCTGACGCTGGAGACGCGCGGCATGGCCCACGTGCAAGAGCTGACGCAGGCGTTGACGGCCAAGGGCTACACGGTCACGCGGCGCTGGTAGGGACGCGGTTCCAGGCCCTCTGCCGCCCTCAGGGGCAGACGCGACTTCCCCCTGTGCAGACGCCCGCCTGGCACGTGTCTCCCTGCGTGCAGGGATCCCCGTCGTCGCAGGCTGAACCGTCGTCGAGCGCCGGGTCCGAGCACGCGCCCGTGTCGCGATCGCACACGCCGACGCCGTGGCACTGATCCTGCGCCGTGCACACCACCGGGTCCCCGCCCGTGCACACGCCCGCCTGGCAGGTGTCGTCGCGGGTGCACGCGCTGCCGTCGTCGCAGGCCGTGCCGTCGCGGACCACGGGGTTCGTGCACTCGCCCGTCGAGCCATCGCAGACGCCCGCGGCGTGGCAGGCGTCCTGCGCCGCGCAGACCACACCCTCGCACAGGCCCGGATCCGCCGAGGAGTCGCCGCTCGAGCACGACATCGCCGAGGCCAGCACCAGCGCGAGCGAGGTCCACAGCGATCGCGCGCGTCCAACAGACATCAGACAGCACCTCGTGGGTGAAGCAGATCCGACGACGGAGGGCCGCGAGCATACCGTCACGATGCCGATCCGGTCGCGCGCCTGCGTTGACCCGAGGCGCCAAACCCTTGCCTTCGGGCGCCAGCTTGGTGCCGGCTCGCTGTGAGGGAATAGTGGACAGCGGACGGCCTTGGGGGGCTTCGCCACATGAACCTCGCGAAACTGCTGTTCTTGTTCGCTCTCGCGGCGAGCGCCGCTCACGCCTAGGAACCGGTCTCGCCCGTCACACGCCCGCTCACGCTCCCTGCCGGCGCGGTCGACGTGACCCTGCAGCTCACCGGCGCGCACGGCACTTGCTACTTCTGCGGCGGCGACCGCTCGTACTCCCTCGGTGCGGCAGGCGGCGGGGCGGTCGATGTCGGGGTCACCTCGCACCGCGGGGGCCGAGCTTGGTGGGGCGTACGGCGACGCCGCCGCGGTCCCCCTGTCCCTGCGCCTGTTCCTGAGGGCGCGCTTCTAGCCACCTCGGCATCCAAGCCATTGAAACAATTGGCGTTCAAGGGACCCTCCGCCGCTCCTGGCGCCCCGAAGCATTGCTCCTTGGCGCCACACCCCCCACTCGCTACACTCGGGAAGTCCTTCGCTTCGAGCGCTGTTGGCACGAGGCAACCCTTCTGAAACGAGCCCGCATGCGCGCGCACCGCCGTCTGTCGTTGCCTCTCGGACTTCTTCTCTCGCTCTTGATTCCGCTCGGTGGCGATCTGCGGCTGGCCCGCGACGCACAGGCGGCCGTCGAGCCCGCGAAGGACGAGAAGAAGTCGACCTACGACCTCGCCTCGCTGGAGAACTTCCGGCGCGCCATCGTCCACATCAAGGACAACTACGTCGACCCGGCGCGCATCAACCCGAAGGAGATGTTCGTCGCCTCGCTCGAGGCCGTCGAGAAGCAGGTCGCCGAGGTGATGGTCGAGGCCGGCAACCCGCCCTGTGAGGATCCGAAGGCCAAGGAGCCCGGCACCGCCGCCGCCAATCCGGCCGCCTGCGCAGGCCGCGCCCCCGCGAAGATCGCCGACGGCAAGGTGCTCGTGACCGTGGGCGGCGCGCAGAAGGAGTTCGACTACTCCGACATCGACTCCATCTGGCAGATCCCGCTCAAGATGCGCGAGGTCTTCACCTTCGTGCGCGACAACCTGGTCACGCAGCAGGACCAGCGCGACATCGAGTTCGCGGCCGTGAACGGCATGCTCTCGACGCTCGACCCGCACTCGTGGCTGCTCAAGCCCGACCAGTACAAGGAGATGAAGGTCCAGACGCGCGGCGAGTTCGGCGGCCTCGGGTTCGTCATCTCGATGCGCGAGGATCGCCTCACGGTGATGAAGGTGCTCAAGAACACGCCGGCCGCGCGGGCGGGCGTGAAGCGCGGCGACGTGATCACGCAGATTGACAACGACAGCACCGTCTCGATGGACCTGCAGGAGGCCGTGGACCGCATGCGCGGCAAGCCGGACACCAAGGTCACCATCTACGTCACGCACAAGGGCTCGGAGATGAAGAAGCTCGACCTCGTGCGCAAGCTGGTCACGTACGAGACGGTGACGAGCAAGCTCCTCGACAACGGCATCGGCTACGTGCGGCTCGCGAGCTTCTCGGGCACCACCACGCGCGACATGCAAGCGGCCATCCGCGCCATGAAGGCGGCGGCGCCGGGCGGTCAGCTCAAGGGCCTCGTGATGGACCTGCGCGGCAACCCGGGCGGCCTCCTCGAGCAGGCCATCCAGGTGAGCGACACGTTCTTGGAAGACGGCACGATCGTCACCACGGTCGGCATGAACAACACCGTCCGCGAGGAGAAGCTCGCGCGCAACGACGGCGGTGAGAAGGACTTCCCGCTGGCGGTGCTCATCAGCAGCGACTCGGCGTCGGCCAGCGAGATCGTCGCGGGCGCGCTCAAGAACAGGAACCGCGCCCTCATCATCGGCCGCCAGAGCTTCGGCAAGGGCTCGGTGCAGCTCCTCTACGACAACTTCAAGGACAAGGACACGGGCGAGGAGGCCGCGCTCAAGCTGACCATCGCGCAGTACCTCACGCCGGGCGACATGAGCATCCAGGAGGTCGGCATCACGCCCGACATCGAGCTCGTGCCCGCGCGCATCATCAAGGACCGCATCGACCTGTTCGCGCCGCCCAAGACGTTCCGCGAGGCGGACTACGAGAAGCACTTCTTCAACGCCTTCGTACGCGACGAAGAGGCGGCCAAGGAGTCGCGCGCGCGGGCCATCTCGAAGCCCGCGGAGACGCTGCGCTTCCTGCGCGAGGAGACGGCCAAGGAGAAGAAGAACCGCGAGGCCATCGAGAACGGCCAGCAGCCGGACGACGACCTCGACGACGAGCTCAACGACGACGACGGCGTGACCGTGGATTACCAGATCGAGTTCGCCCGCGACCTGCTCGGGCGCGCCACCTCGACCGACCGCCTCGAGCAGCTCCAGCAGATGCGGCCCTACGTCGCCGAGAAGCGCGCCGCCGAGGCCGAGAAGGTGAAGAAGGCGCTGGAGGCGATGGGCCTCGATTGGTCGGCGGCGCCGGCCGATGCGCAGGCGTCGGCGGCTGGAGGCAAGGCCAAGCTGTCCGCGGAGGTCAAGGCCGCGCGCGCCACCGCGGGCGACACGATGCAGCTCTCGGTGACGGCGCAGAACACGGGCTCCACCACGCTGTACCGTCTGCGCGGCTACACCAAGGGCGACAAGAACGACGTGAACACCGCGCTCGACCGCCGCGAGTTCGTCTTCGGCAAGCTGGCGCCCGGCGAGAAGCGCACCTGGACGGTGCCGGTGAAGATCCCCAAGTACACGCCCTCGCGCCGCGACGACATCACGGTCAAGTGGGAGGACGATTCGGGCAGCGCCTTCGACGACACGCACGGCGAGACCGACATCGCCGAGCTGCCGCGGCCGGCGTTCGCGTGGAGCGTGCAGGCGCTGCAGCAGGGCGGGCAGGGTGACGGCATGCTGCGCAAGGGCGAGCTCACCGAGCTCACGGTGGACGTGAAGAACACCGGCGCAGGCCAGGCCTATGACGCCTACGTGAGCCTCAAGAACCTGGCCGAGGACCGCCTGAACGTGAAGAAGGGCCGCACCAAGCTCGGGCCCATCAAGCCGGGCGAGACCAAGACGGCGACGTTCCTCATCGAGATGAAGAAGACCGACGTGGGCGGCGACACGCCCCTGCCGGTGCGGCTGGAGATCGGCGACCGCGAGCTGTGGGAGGGCACCAAGGAGAAGATCCTGCTGCCGGTCTCGCCCACGGCGCCGGTGTCTGCGCCCTCGGCCTCCGCGGTGAAGGTCACGACCGACACGCTCGTGCTGGCCATCCCCGACGCGGGCGGCGGCAAGCTGGCGTCGGTCAAGAAGGGCACCGTGCTGGCGGCGAAGGGCCGCTACGGCGAGTTCACCAAGGTCGAGTGGGCCAAGGGCCGCTTGGGCTTCCTCCCCACCACCGCGAGCGTCGACGCCGGCAAGTCGCGTCCCAGCGCGGCCTTCAAGGGCGTCGCGTGGCAGACGCAGCGCGAGCCGCCGTTCGTGAAGCTGACCTCGCTCGACCTCTCCAAGGGCGGGCCCGCGGTGGACACCGACAAGTTCACGCTCTCGGGCATCGCCGGCGATCCGAGCGGCATGCGCGACCTGCAGATCTTCGTGCAGCACGAGAACGAGTACCGCAAGGTGTTCTTCAAGACGGCCACCGGCCGCGGCGAGCTGCAGAGCGTGCAGGGGCCGCAGCAGATCGACTTCACCGCGGAGCTGCCCCTGAAGCCGGGCAACAACACGGTGTTCCTCATCGCGCGCGAGGACGACGACCTGCAGGCGCAGCGCACGGTCGTCATCCACCGCAAGGTGCCGGCGCTGGCGGCCAAGAGCGCGAGCCGGTAGCCAACGATTCGCGGGCGCACACCCGCGCATCCGACGAAGGGGCAGTCTCCGAAGCGGCCACGATGCCTGTGGCCGCTTCGAACGTTCGTGAGTCTCGCTCGCGTCAGGCCGACCTTCAGCGCGGGCGTCGCGCAAGCAAAGGGCGACGCGGCTGGAACCGGGGTTCACGTACGCGATTCGGCGCGCATGTGGGCTTGTGTGCATCTAGAATTTCGACAACCACGCGAGATAGGTTCAAACCTGTCATTTGTGGTTGCTTGAGGTTCCTTGGTTCCGGGGTCGGGGGTTTCGCGCATGATCGTCCGCTCGTCGTGTTGGCTTGGCGCGTTCGCGTGCGCCGTCGTCGTCTCTGCTTGCAGTCCCACGTTCGTCGCCGGGTCCACCTGCAGCTCGAACAGCGAGTGCAAGGCGGACGAGACGTGCGCGGAGGGCCTGTGCATCAAGAACTCGAACCTGCCAGGCTTCGACGCGGGCGCCGGGGCCGACGCGGGCTCCGACGCCGGGACTGACGCGGGCTCCGACGCTGGGACCGACGCGGGCTCCGACGCTGGGACCGACGCGGGCTCCGACGCTGGGACAGACGCGGGCACGCACGACGCGGGGACCGACGCGGGCAGCGACGCCGGAACGGACGCAGGCAGCGATGCCGGAAGCGACGCGGGCAGCGACGCGGGAACGGACGCGGGCAGCGACGCCGGGACGGACGCCGGCAGCGACGCAGGGGCAGACGCGGGCGCGGACGCAGGTGTCGACGCGGGCCCCGACGCGGGCGGCTGCGTGGGCGCCGGGTGCACCGCCTCCGTCATCATCCAATCGCCGGCCGCGGGGGCGGTCGTCGGCAAGCAGATCCCGTTCGTCATCTCGGCGTCGTCCGCCACGCTCCCCGACAAGGTCGTGGTGACGCTCATCAACGCGGTCGACACCACCGTCCTCGGCACCACGGAGGTCGACGCACCCAACGCGGGCGCCCTCGGCTACGCGGGCACGCTCACGCTCTCGGGCCCGCAGTTCGACGGCGCTGCGCAGCTCCAGGTCTCGCTGATCGTGGGCGGCGCGACGGCCGCGCTGGACCTGCACAACCTCACGGTCGACGAGACCCCGCCGCAGCTCGACGTCACCTGGGGCGGCGGGCCCTGGTATCCGCGCGGCGCCACCATCGCCATCGACGGCACCGCCAGCGACAGCGTCAGCGGCCTCGCCTCTGTCTCGCTGCTCGTGCGCAACTTCGACGGCGGCACCACCCCGGTGCCCAACGACGCCACGGACGGCGGCGTGCACTTCGACATCGACTCCACGCTCGTGCTCGCGGACGGTGAGCTGGGTCCGGTGCCCTTCGACGTCACCGCGACCGACAAGGCCGGCAACGTGGCGACGCCCGCGCACAACGGCGGGTGGGACCTGTTCGTGGACGCGCAGCCGCCGGTGATCGTCGTGCTGGGCCCCTCCGACTTCGTGGCGGACGCCACCGTCCAGGCGACGATCGATGATGGCTCGGGCGCTGGAGCGAGCACGTCAACGCTCTCGCTCGTGATGGCCGGTCATTCCTACTCGTTTACGGGCGATTCGGTCACATTCCCGGCCGCCGATTTAGCTGCGCCGAACTACGAGGGGCCGGTAGCCTTCACCGTGTCGGGCCACGACTACGTCGGTAACGGTACCGTCACCACCAGCACGGTCCTGGTCGACAACAAACCTCCTGATGTTTCCTGGACATTGCAGAATGTTCCCAACTACTCCTCTGGCGGGATCTCTTACTTCAAGGGTTTCCCGCCGCTCGCCTTCACTCTCGCCGTTGACCCGTTGCAGGGTACCCCTGTTGCGCCAGCCGATGTCTCGTTCGGGTGCTCTGGGGCCACTGCCGCTCAGATTACTGGCGCGGGATCTCCTTATACAGCTACGCTTACGCCAGATGACGGTGATGGGCTCTACCCGTGCACCCTTGGCGCAAGGGACGGCCGGGGCAACCTCGGCACCGACTCGCGAACAGAGATCTTCATGGACAATTCGGCGCCATCGGCTGCCGCTGACGCCAACAACCCGTATTTCACCACTTGGCACGGCGAGGGCCTCGGGAACCTCACGCGCACACCTACTGCTAACATTGTCGATACCGGCTCTGGTGTCGCGAGTGCGGCGATTGCCTGCGCCGGTTGCTCACCCGCGAACACGTCGGGCAACCGGTTGAGTGGCACACGGAACTCGGGTCTCTGGGCGTTTACAAACGTCACGCTGCCTTCGACGGCCGCCATCGAGGACAATGCTTACCCGCTGACCATTTACGTCGTCGACGGTGTAGGCAACGCCACCACGACGACAGTTGCGGTGCAGCTCGACAACAAGGCCCCGGTCTTCAGCGGGGCCGCCACGCTCGGGAGCGTGCCGGACGGGATCGATTCGAACAGCACTGCTTGGTTCAAAGGAGCATCGCACTTCGCGCCAGGCGCGGCGCCTGCCGTGCGCGTGAACTTCTCGATCACTGAGCGGTACCTCTCCAAGTTCGAGGTCACCGCGCCCGGGGCCGCAGGCGTACTCAGCATTGACGCCTCGGCCAACTGCACCGGCCCGTCGAGCGGCGTCTGGAGCTGTCACTACGACGCAGCGCGCCCCAGCGGGACCAACGCCAACTATGCGCTGTCGTTCAAGGCGTATGATCAAGCTGGCAACACCTCAGCCAGTAACTTGTCGTACACGCTGCATTTCGATGACACCATGGCGAGCAGCACGCAGATCTCGACTAGCGCGTCTGTCGATTCGACAGTCTACGCGCGCGGTTCTGCCGCGGACGGGTACTCCTTGCCCGTCACCGCCAGCATCGCCAGCTTGCCCACGACCGGCCTCGCGTCGGTCGTGCTCAACAACCCGTCGCCGCCGAGCGGGTGTAGCGCGACGCAGGCCCCGGCGTCGTCATCAACGACATCCTTCACCTTCAACCTGCCCACGCTCTGTGGCCCGGTCGGCGCCGAGGGCGCGTACGGCTTCACCATCGCCTTCACGAGCAACGTAGGCCTGAGCGAGAGCGTCAACGTCACGCGGACCATCGACGACGCACCGCCACACACTTCGAACGGGAACGTTGCCTACCCCACTTCCTCTGGCCCCCTCGCGTGGGGACACGACGGCGCACACTTTACGCCCTGGGACAACGGAACCGCGTTTACCTTCACCGCCACCGACTGCACCGGAGTGAGCCAAGCAGGGATAAGTTCGTTCATCACGGGTGGACCCAGCACTTCGTGGGCGGTCACGCAGGCGGGTGGTTGCGACTACAGCCTGGTGGCCACCGTGAACTTCGCTAGCATCACCAAGTTCGCCGCGGCGAACGACGGGCCGTTGACGCTGACTACCACCGTATGCGACAGCGCCAAGAAGCCAGACGGCTCGTTGGCAAACAAGAACTGCGCGACCTTCCCGACGTTGCTTAACTACACGCACAAGATATGGAAGGCCGCCGCGCCCAACGTGACACAGCTCGCGCTCGGGACCACCCTCGTCGGTTTCGCGCCGTCGGTCGGCCTCATGGGCTGGAACGTGGACCGCGCGAACTTGAGCACCATCGGTGGGCAGCGCTTCAACGTTAGCTCGCCAGCCCTGACCCAGATCGCCATCGGAGGCACCGCGTCGACGCCCACCATCGTGGCGGCCAACCCGATCGGGTATCAAGCCTTCAGCATGTCCGGATCCGCGACAGGTTTGTCGTGTGTAGTGAACCCGTACGACCCCGCGGTCGACACGGCGCTATCCTGGGTCGCCCTCACCACCTCCGGCGGAATCGCCTCATTTGCGGGAGACTACGGCAGCGGCCCCTGCGATCAACAACTTGGGTGCAGCACCCGCGGGAAAGAGTGGATCGTCGTCGATACAGCCTCGCCGAGTTGTCCTCTGCCAACGCAGACGGCCTTGAGCCAATCCGCCGGTGGCATAGGCCAGCCATTCCTTGGTCGAGGTGGCAGGATCTATGCCGTCAGCGCGAGTGGCTCTGGGGTCGACCGCTGGCGTGTGTGGAACGTTTCCTCCGGCACGCCCACACTGTCGGGCTCGGACACGGCGGCCAACCTCTGCAGCGGCAACCTCGCCGTGGTCGCGGACGCGAGCGGTGCCGATGAGCTCATCTGCGGCGGCACCACGGCCAACTCGTCCGCTTCGCGCGTCGGCTTCAGCGGCTCGACCTTCGTGTCCCGCTGGACCTCCGCGGTCAGCAGCGCGTTCCCAGCACTCAATGTGCAGGCCTTCGGCTACTTCCTCTTCTCCAGCACGGGTGGGGGCCAAGCGTACCAAGCAGTTGATGCCAACAACGGCAGCAACGTCGCCGGGGTCACCTACGCGAGCGGGCGCGCGCCGTTACTGATCGATTCGAGTTCGCCGCCCATCGTCTATGGCGCGCAGCCCGGACCGACCACGAGCCTGACCAGCGTGCAGCTCGGCGCCAGCCAGATCACCAGCGGTCCTAGCTTGCCCGCGCTCGACAGCGGCACCACGCTCGACATGCTGATGGACAAGAACGGTGTGCTCTACGTGCTGCACGCGGGCAACCTCTACGCCATCCAGACCGACAGCGCCGGCCTCGGCAACGCGAACAACGGCTGGGCCATGCCGGGCCGCGACGCCTGCCGCTCCAACAACCTCGAATTCTCGTGCCCGTTCTAGGAGCGACCATGACCACGCACACCCAGCACGCTCCGCTGCTGTCGAGGGTCGCCCGCTCGTTCGCGCTGGCGCTCGTCCTCTCGCTCGCCGCGCCGCGCGCGCAGGCCGCGGATTCGATGGCCGAGGCCAAGCAGCACTTCCAGGCCGGCCAGACGCACTACGCGCTCGGCGAGTTCACCGAGGCGGTGCAGGAGTTCCGCGAGGCGTACCGGCTCTCGAAGGCGCCCGCCATCCTCTTCAACCTGGCGCAGGCCATGCGCCAGATCGGCAACTACAAGCAGGGGTACTTCTACTACTCGCAGTACCTGTCGCAGCGGCCCGACGCGCCCAACCGCGCCGAGGTCGAGACCTTCATGGCCACGCTGAAGAAGAAGATCGAGGCCGACGAGGAGGCCGAGAAGATGCGCGCGCAGGCAGAGGCGGCCCGGCCGAACGCGCCGCGATATCCCGAGGATCACCTCGAGAGCTCGGTCGACGGCCCCGCGGCCAACCCGAACGCGAAGGACGGGAAGGGCGCCAAGGTCGCCTCCACGCAGGGCAAGCCAGGCGCCAAGGCTGCGCCGCCGCCGCCACCTCCTCCTCCGGACCCGAACGCGGTCGAGGCCCCGCGCTCTGAAGAGGAGGACAGCGCGCCGCCCGAGGCCGTCAGCGCCAAGGCCGCGCCAGGCGTGAAGTCCAAGGGCACGCGCATCGCCGGGTACACGCTGCTGGGCGCCGGCGTGGTCGCGGGCGCGATGGCCTTCGTGTTCCACAGCGGCGCGCAATCGTCGGCCGACGAGTTCAACAGCAAGTACCAGAGCGGCACGCTCAAGCCGTCCGACGCCTCGCTGCGCGACGACGCGAACTCGAAGGGGACGCTGGCGACCGTGTCAGTGATAGGCGCCGGCGTTTGCCTGGTGTCGGGTGCCTTGCTGACCTTCGTCTTCTGAGGCGACCTTGTCCGCGTTCACTCTGATTGCGCTCGCCGTCGTCGAGATTGCTCGCACCGGCCCCGCTCCGGCGCAGGCGAGCACGGCGGACGGCCTGTGGTCGCCCTTCGCGCTCCACGGCGCGCACTCGGCCGGTCTGGCGCCGGACCAGCTCGAACAGACTCTCAAGCTCCGAGACGCAAGCCCCCTCGAGGCCGAACCCGTCTACGACGCGGGTCCGCCCACCTACGCTCCGGTCGATGGCGTCGCCGGCGTCTTCACCTGCACCGTCCAATTGTCCCGCGTCATCCACCTCACGTGCTCTTCGGATGGCAGTGGCACCACCGGCGACGGCGGAGGTTCCCCCGAGACTGGGAGCGGGTCCAACTGATGGCGCGCGTCTTCCACGCGGAGAACGTGCTCGCGCCTCCCGACGAGCTCCTGGAGGCGTTTGGCAAGCTGAACGACCCCGACGTCCATCACCAAGGCACCGTGTGGATCACGACCGAGCCCCGCCTGCCGCGCGTGCCGATCTTCTACGACCCGGGCAAGATGACCTCGGCGCCTCTGGCGCTTCTCCAGCACGAGCAGTCGGGCGACGACCAGACGCTCAGCTTGGACCACACGCCTGACGATCTCGTGGAGGCGTTCCGCGGCGTCGTCGACATGGACCCGGGGCCCACCCCAAGCGGCCGCGCAAGGGTGGCTTCGGAATCATGCAGCTCGACACGCCGGACCCGACGCAGGGGCAGATCTGGAACTGGAAGGAGAACGTCGCCGCGGGCGACCGAGATCTACCAAGGCTACAACGGCGGCTCGTACTGGGACTACTTCAGCGCAAACCAGCAGCAGTGGGTCTCCACCACGCGCGACGCGCCACACAAGTGGTATGGGCCGGCGTGCGCCTCAATCGAAGCGCACATTCAGGACGGACGCTGGGCGGATGTGCCGGGCTGGAACTGATCGACATGAACACGAGCGAAGAACCGCGGCGCAGAAGTTGCCCCGACCCATCTGCACGGGGCATTCTTGCGGCGCCCAAAACGAACCATCGGGCAAGGGTCGGGGAGACATCATGCGTTTGATGCGAGTGGTGGTGGTGGCGCTCCTGGCAGCGCTGAGCAACGCGGCGTTCGCGCAGGGAGACGCCAAGAAGGCGGATCTCGGCGACTTCGACCTGTCCAAGCCCGCGCCGAAGAAGAAGGACTCCAAGGCCAAGCCCGCCGACGCGAAGCCTGCCGATCCCAAGGCGAGCAAAGCCGCCCCCGCCAAGGACGCCAAGGCCGCCGCGCCTGCGGCCGCTCCTGCCACCGGCCCCGACGGCAAGCCCATCCAGGCCGATCCGGCCACCAAGGGCGCGCTCTCGGGCAAGGACCTGCCCACGCTCTCCGGCACACCGCTCGCGAGCGGCGGCATGGAGCTGCCCGACCTGCTCTCCGAGAACGCCAAGCCCACCTACCAGCTCGGCATCTACAAGCTCGTGCACCCGGGCCAGCCCGACGACCCGGTCTTCGACGACATCGAGAAGAGCCTGACGGCCGTGGCGCAGGTCGCGCCCGCCATCCGCTCCGTGGTGCCGATGAAGACGCCCAAGTCCTGCGACCTCGAGGACGACGCCTGCTTCGCGCTCCTCGGCAGCCTGCAGCAGATCGACGAGGTCATGGTCGGCGCGCTGCTCAAGGCCGAGAACGGCCTCGCGGTGCGCGTGCGCGTGATCGACGTGCAGCACCAGAAGCGCCTGAGCTCCGCGGAGCAGATCGTCGCGTCGACGGACCCCGTCGAGATCCGCGCCTGGGCCGAGTCGCTCGCCTGCAAGCTGCTCGTGCGCGAGGGCTGCATGGGCGAGGCGCTCATCGACCTGGACCTGCCGGAGATGCAGCTCATCGTGGACCAGTCGCCCTTGAAGCGGACGGGTGACGGCAAGGCCGCCGAGAAGATCCGCTTGCCGGTCGGCGTGCACAAGGTGCGCTTCACCATCGGCCAGAGCACGAGCCTCGAGCGCCCGCTGGCCATCCTGCGCGACCCGCAGGCGGGCGTGGCGCTGTACGGGCGGCAGTTCGACAAGGGCGGGCTGGCGCTCTTGGCGCCGAAGGATTTGCCGCTGGACAAGGACGGGAAGCGGAAGGTGCCCCCGAGCGTGCGGCCCAAGTTGGCGCAGGCGGGCGTGAGGTGGAACAAGCCGGTCGGGTTCGTCCTGGCCGGACTCGGCGTCGTCGCGGCGGGCGTCGGTGGGTACGAGTACATGCACGCCAAGGGACTCGTGAGCGACGCGAACGATGCCTACGACAAGAATGGCGGCTACTACCTGCCCGCGCAGGTCGACCAGATCAACTCCGCGAAGTCTGCCCAAGGCGTCAGCAAGGTCGCCCTTGGAATCGGTGTCGGCCTGATTGTGGTCGGCGGCGTCATCGCCTTCGCGTTCTAGGAGCCGACTCATGAACAAGATTCACTTCCAGACTGGACGCACGATGTCTCGCACCATCTCTCTGTTCGCGGTCGCCCTCTCTCTGAGCGCCTCCCTGGTTGGCTGTGCCGACGTGACTCAGGACTCCAAGGGCCAGTGCGCCGGAGGTTGCCCGACCCACGAGGTCTGCGACAACACATCCATCAAGGACTTGGCCGTCTGCGTGCCCGAGTGTGTTCATCACACGGTGAAGTGCGCGGACAATGAGGACTGCACCGCCGACACCTGCGTGGCCAAGAGCTGCCTCCCGGCTTGCCAGGGCCTCCAGATCTGCAACCTCGACGACCCGAAGCACCCGCACTGCGTGGACCCGCCGGACGGCGTCGTCACGCTGACCCTCCCCGACGGCACCGTCCCCATCGGCGGTTCGACGGTCAACGTGAGCGCCAACGCCTCCGGACCCGGCGGCGCGACCAAGGTCGAGTTCCGCATCGAGCAGGGCGCGACGTCGAGCACCCTCACCGTGACGCAAGGCACGAACGACGTGTTCACCGGCCAATTGACTCTCACCGGCCACGGCCTCACCACAGGCGCAGCCACGATGTACGCGAAGGTCTTCTGGATGCAGGACACGACCGAGCGCAACAAGGACTCCGCCCCCGTCTCCGTCACCCTGGACGAGAGCGCACCCGCCATCAGCGGCCCCACGACGGACCACCCGTTCTACTCGACGACCGCGAGCGGAGCCCCGGCGAACGCGAACGTGTCGGTGCAAGTCACCGACGTGGGCGCAGCTGGCGTCGACCAGTCGCAGACGCGCTTGTTCCTCGGCACGCACAACTACCCCGCGACGGCGAGCAGCGGCACGTACACGTTCGTGGTCCCCGTGGCAGATCTCGGGGCGAGCGCGAACACGCAGGGCAAGGTCGCGTACGTCGTGGGCAGCGCGGACACGCTCGGGAACCAGGCGTCGTTCGACGGCGGCTCGATCGCGTACGACAACAACCCGCCCTCGTTCCAGAACATCGTGGCCGACACGACGAACTTCGTGGGCGTGGACGGCGGGGTGTCCTTCAAGATCGATGTCGACGATGTCGCCAACGGCGCCGGTCTCGATGCTGCGAGCGTGAAGCTCAAGGTGCAGAACGGGTCCGCCGTGTTCAGCCCGTCGAGCACGAGCGGCCCGACGCGGACGTTCTCACTGGTGGGAGGCGACATCCAGGCGGCCGGCGTGCAAGGCGCCGTGTCCCTCGTGGTGGTGGCGCAGGACAACGTGCTGAACCAAGCGACCTCCACGCCGACAGCGGTGAAGGTGGATCGACTCTCGCCCGTGATCGGCGCCGTGACGGCCACCGCCAACGGAGCGTCCGGCTCGAACGGCTTCTATGCCCGCAACGCAGGAACGCCGGTGCCAGTCACGGTCGTGGTCGACGATGGAACGGGTGGGTCTGGCGCTGCGACCTCGACGCTGGCTCTCGGCGGCAACACCATCTACGGCACGGGGCCCACCGGCTCGGGAACGGCCAAGACCTTCTCGTTCAACATCGACCCGACCTTGGCCACGGCCGGCCAGGAGGGCGATGTCGTGTTCTCGGTCACGGCCGCCGACGGCGTGGGCAACTCCTCGTCTTCGACGCCCTCGAGCGCCAGGTTCAAGATCGACGACCTCGGCCCCGCGATCAGCAACGTGGCTGTCACCGGTGGCGTCGTCATCAGCACCGTGCCGTGGTTCTCGCAGACCGGCGCTGACCTCGACGTGACGGCGACCATCGTGGACAACGGCAGCGGCGTCTCCGCGAGCGATGTGCTGCTCGCGGCAGGCACGACGACGCTGGCCACGGGAACCCTCGACGGCAGCGTGGCGAACAAGTGGCACTTCGCGATTCCTCGCGTGAACGCGAAGATCCCCGCGGGCCAGCAAGGGACGATCGCGTTCACCATCCAGGCCAAGGACACCCTCGGGCACGCGCAGCAGGCGGTCGGCAGCGGAACGCTCGGAATCGACGGGAAGGCGCCCACGGCGTCGTTCAGCATCGCGGGGCAGTACCCGAGCGGCGGCTGCGACACGAGCGGCACCATCACCTGCGGCCACGACGGCAACCGCTTCTGGCGCCTGGGCGACGACGGCTCGAGCCTGACGTTCACGGCCGACGACGGCACGGGCGGCAGCGGGATCGCGACGGCCGCAGGAAGCGGCACCTGCACCGTTCCTGGGCAGGGGACGTGCACGGCCACGTACACGTCGGGCAACACGTACACGTTCACGGTCAACCCGAGCCAGGCGACGTTCTCGAGCGACGCCAATGGTGAGGGCAGCGTGGTGGTCAGCGTGACGACGAAGGACCTCGTCGGCAACGTGTCGACGGCGGCGACGAGCACGATGAACATCACGCGGTTGAAGTGGGCGCGGAGCGTCAGCGCTTTGTTCAACAACATCAAGGGCGCACCTGTGCTGACGCCGCCGATTTCGGGAAGTCAGTACGTCCTGGTTGCTGGAAACGCAGGCACGAATACTGACCCGATTGCGCAGCTGAGTTTGACCGGCGCTGTGGTCGGTACAGCAGGCAAGAACGCGAGTTCTGGCGTGACCGTTACGAACAACCTCGCGTACAGTCCGACGACAAACATCGTTTACGCGATCACGAGCGGGGACCACGTGCAGTCGTTCACCGTTGCAGCAGGTGGCCTCACGAGCGTGTCCACGTGCGACCTGGCTGGCAACGGAACCATCCTGGCCAGTGGATTGGCTATCGTCGGAAATTCTGCAGCGACTGAGCGAGTCCTGGCGAGCGACGCGGCGACCGGAAATCACAACCTGTACGCCCTCAAAGCGACCACTGCTAGCTGTGGGACGAATAGTCCCAATCCAGTGTCCATCGGTGGCGGGACGCTTGGTCCGCCAGCCACCGACGGGAGCACCGTTTACTTGACGTACCAGAACCGAGGCCTCGCCAAGGTATCCTATTCTGGCTCGTTCGGCAGCCCGACCACGGTTGACTTGGGCACCAACTACAGCCCGCTTGGGCCTCTGGTTCCCGTGAGCTCGAGCGCCTACGTGGCACTCAATCGCAACTTCCAATACCAAGCGTTCTCCCTTGATTTCGGAACGAATCAATGGGCCACACAAGGCACCGCGGCGGGCGCAATGCTCGACACGATCACCGCATCCCCGGTAGTGCACGGAGGCTTGGTCTTCGGAGTCGCCGGTAGCAGTGACGGATCCCTTCGCGCCTTCGACGCTTCCGCAGGGGCAACGGGCGGCGCCCAGGTGTTCTCGTATGCGGCGACGTCCACGATCTCCGCCGTCGCCATCGGCAAGGAATCCACGCCGACCTACTACTTCACCACCGGCAACGGCGAGCTCGTGGCCATCGGGAAGCCCTCCGGCTCGACGGCCTCTCTCGCCACCGGCTGGTCCGCGAAGCTCAAGCTGACGAGCGTGCTCGGCGGGACGAATGTCGGGTTCACGGGCGTGGGCACCGAGCCGACGATCGGCAGCGACGGCACGCTCTACTTCGCCGCCGACAACGGTCGCGTCTACGCCATCATGACCGACGCGGGCGGCACCGTCGCGCCCAGCGCCGCCAACTGGCCGCGCGTGGGCTTCGACAACTGCAACTCGGGGAACAGCTCGTACACGAACTGTCCGTAGCCCGGCACCTGGGGGGGTGCCATTCCATGTCCATAGCTCGCTTCCGCGCCTCCGCGCGCAACTGCCTCCTCGCGCTCTGCCTCGTGGCGTCCTCCGCTGCTCTCTCTCAACCCACGCCAGCCCCGCCCGACGCGCCTCGGCCCCGTCAGCGGAAGAACACGGTCTGCTCCATCTGCCAGGGCGGACGCTGCGTGCGCAGCTCGGCGAGCAACACGGCCTGCCAGCGCTCCACATCATGCTGCAGCGACGGCGGGTACTGCCAGGGGGCCGCGCTCACGACACCTCCCGCGCCCGACTGGGACGCGGTGCCGCTCCGCGAACTCTCGGCGCTGCTCGCTCCCGACGCGAAGCCGGACCAACACGCGTTCATTCGCGACCTGAACAAGCACGACTGGATCAAGCCGTGCCAGAAGCTCTTCGTGCCGCCGACCCGGAAGGAGGCGGTGCCCAAGGCCACGGTCATGCCTCCTGACGATGGGTCCGCCTGTGAGGACGGCTCCGAGGCGGCGCCCGAGGCGGCCGATGTCGCCGATCGGGCCAGCGTCGAGGTCACGCTCGAGCTGCGACTGACGGGTCAGCGGGGACGGGTCGTGGTCAGCGACGCGCGCGTCTTGAAGACCGTCTTCGAGTTCTCGGACGACGCGGGGAAGGACGACCTCTCGCTGTCCCTCGAGCCCGGGCCCTACAGCGCCTGTCTCGCGGACAGGCTGAAGGGCACGCAGGCACCCTTCGCGGGCGCACACGTCGGCGACCGCATGCGCGTGACCTATCCGATGCTCTTGGTCAACCTTCGCTACCCGCGCCCCGCGAAGGAGTGAGGGCGCGAGCGGCGCGAGTTGAGTCACCGCCGGCTCGAGCGGCAACGCGTCGGCTCGCGCCGAATCACTCCAGCTCGATCAAATTGAACCTGTCCTTCGGCTCTTCCTTCTTCCCTCCCGGCGCCGGCTTCCCCTGCGGCGCGCTCGCGGGCGCTGCCTTCCCGGCCCCGCTCGCCGCCGCGGGTGCCGGCTGCGGCGCCCCACGTGACGGGCTCGGCGTCGGCGCAGGCGCGCTCGGTGTCGTCGTCGCCCCCAGCGGCGCCGGGGCTGCCTGCTCCTGATACAGGCTGCGATTGTAGATGCTCGTCGACGCGCCCG
>JAFEBC010001009.1 GCA_018266095.1 Deltaproteobacteria bacterium | reverse complement strand
TCCGCATGCAGACCCCCCTGTTCGTCCTGGTGGCGGCCCGGCTCGCCCTCGCCGCAGCCGAGGCCTTCGCGCAGGAGGCGCACGCGCAGCCGTCCGTGGTGAAGGTCGTGAGCGATCCGCGCGGCCAGCGGCTCACCGTCGACGGCAAGGACTTCCTGGTGCAGGGCGTGAACTGGGACTACGTACCCATCGGCCAGAACTACGCCTGGAGCCTGTGGGACCAGCCCGAGGACGTGATCGTCGCGGCGCTCGACAAGGAGATGCCGCTCTTGAAGCGCATGGGCGTGAACGCGATCCGCCAGTACATCGGCATCCCGCCCAAGTGGGTGCAGTACATCTACGAGCGCTGGGGCATCTACACGATGCTCAACCACACCATCGGCCGCTACGGTTACACGCTCGACGGCGTGTGGATCCCGAGCGTGGACTACGCGGATCCGAAGCTGCGCGCCGCGCTGACGGCGGAGGTGGTCGCGCTCGTCGAGCAGTACAAGAACACGCCTGGCATCCTCATGTGGCTCCTCGGCAACGAGAACAACTACGGCCTGCACTGGGCCTCGAGCGAGATCGAGGCGCTCCCCGAGGGCAAGCGCGACGAGGCGCGCGCGCGGCACCTGTACTCGCTCTTCGGGCAGATCATCAATGAAGTGAAAGCGCACGATCTGACGCACCCGGTGGCCATCGCCAACGGCGACGTGCAGTACCTCGACGTCATCGCGCAGGAGTGCAAGGGCCTGGACATCTTCGGCACCAACGTCTACCGCGGCGCCTCCGCGCGCGATCTGTTCCAGGTGGTGCACGACGCGATGGGCCTCCCGGTGATGTTCACCGAGTTCGGCTCGGACGCCTTCAACGCCAAGGAGGGCCGCGAGGACGATCAGATGCAGGCGCGCTACTTGAAGGCGCAGTGGCAGGAGATCTACGAGCAGAGCGCGGGCAAGGGCCGCGTGGGCAACGCCATCGGCGGCTTCGTGTTCCAGTGGAGCGACGGCTGGTGGAAGTTCGGCCAGGAGACGCGGCTCGACATTCACGACACCAACGCGAGCTGGCCCGACGCGGCGTACGCGGAAGACTTCGTGCAGGGCCAGAACAACATGAACGAGGAGTGGTGGGGCATCTGCGCCAAGGGCCAGCCCGACGCGCGCGGGCTCTTCGAGGAGTATCCGCGCACGGCCTACTACGTGCTGCAGGAGGCGTTCACGCTCAACGCCTACGCGGACACGACCAACCTCGACGCCATCCGCGCGCACTCCTCGCGCATCGAGCCCGCGGCGCTGGCGCGCAACTACCGCGCGGATCAGGCCACCGAGCGCGTGTCCGTGCTCGACAAGGTGCGCCTCTCCAATCTGCGCTCGATCTTCGAGACGTACAGCGTGGGCGGCACGAACGTCACCGAG
>JAFEBC010001008.1 GCA_018266095.1 Deltaproteobacteria bacterium | reverse complement strand
GCCGAGGTCGATGAGCTCCTGATAGCTGCGCCCGGCCTTCTTGTCCGCGCGCGAGAGGCCCATGAGGAACTCGACGTTGTCGTAGATGGGCTGCATCCAGGGATTGAGCTTCTCCTCGACCGAGCCCGGGAGATAGCCGATGTCCTTGCCCAGCGGGAACACGGGCCGCGAGACGAGCATCTTCTGGAAGATGTTCTCTTCCATCGTCTTGTGCAGCCCGGCCGCGATGGCGAGCAGCGTCTTGCCCGTGCCCGCCTTGCCGACGATGGTCACCAGCTTGATCTCGTCGTTCAAGAGCAAGTCGAGCGCGAAGCTCTGCTCCTTGTTGCGCGGACGCAGGCCCCAGGCGCCCTCCTTGAGCGAGCGCGGCAGCGGCACGAACTTGCTGCGCTGCCACGAGTAGCGCGAGAGCGCGGTGTGGTTCGGCGCGTCGCGATCCTTGAGCAGCGCGTACTCGTTCGGGCTCACCTGCGCCGAGTTGGCCGGCGGCGCGAGCTCTCCGTGGGCGTAGAACGCGTCGATGTCGGACTTGCCGACCTCGATCTCGCGCACGCCCATGTAGATCTCGGAGCTCTCGATCTTGTCGTTGCGGTAGTCCTCGCTGGGCAGCCCGAGCGCGTCGGCCCGGATGCGCAGGTTCACGTCCTTGGTGACGAAGACGCAGCGCAGGTTCGGCTCGCGCTCCTTCACGTCACTCGCCAGCGCGAGGATGCGGTTGTCCACCAGGTGCCCGTTCATCAGCTCCTTGGGCAGCTCCTTCTGGGTGAACAGGACGCGCAGCGTGCCGCCGCCCTCGAGCGTGACGCCCTCGGTGAGCGACGCGCCCTCCTCGCGGAAGGAGTCGAGGTCGCGGCTCACCTGGCGCGCGTTGCGCCCGAGCTCGGAGAGATCGCGCTTGAACTTGTCGATCTCTTCGACGACGTAAATCGGGATGATGACGTTGTTTTCTTTGAACTGGAAGAGTGCGCGGGGGTCGTGAAGGAGGACGTTTGTGTCGAGGACGTAG
>JAFEBC010001007.1 GCA_018266095.1 Deltaproteobacteria bacterium | reverse complement strand
GGCATCCCCATCATCGCGCCGCTCACGGACGATCTCGCGGCGAACCACATCGTGGAGCTGCGCGCGATCATCAACGGCACCACGAACTACATCCTCACGCAGATGGCGCGCGGGCAGACGCTCGAGGACGCCCTGGCGCAGGCCCAGAGCGCGGGCTACGCGGAGGCGGACCCGAAGGACGACATCGACGCGGTGGACGCGGGCGACAAGCTGTCGATCCTGGTGCGGCTGGCGTTCGGCACGCAGTGCACGCCGACGCAGGTGTTCCGGCAGGGCATCCGCGGGCTCGATCAGCGCGATCTCGCGTACGGCCGCGAGCTCGGCTACGTGTTGAAGCTGGTGGCGCTGGCGCGGCGCGCGCAGAATGGAATCGAGGCGCGCGTGCACCCGGCGTTCCTCCCCGCTGAACATCCGCTGGCCCGCATCGACGGCGCGCAGAACGCGCTGCACGTGGTCGGCGATCTGTGCGGTCCCGTGATGTTCTCCGGCCAGGGCGCGGGCGGCGACGCGACTGCGAGCGCTGTGCTGGCGGATCTGACGCACGTGGCCCGCCGGCTGGCCTTGAACGAGCCGCCGCCGAGCCTGCGCCAGAGCGGTCCGGAGGCGCCCATCGCGCCTGTCGCCGAGGCCAAGACGCGCTGCTACTTCCGCCTCGCCGTGGACGATGTGCCGGGCGTGTTCTCGCAGATCACGCAGGTCCTGGCCGCGCACTCGATCGGCCTCGCCTCCGTCATCCAGCGCGAGCCCGGGAAGTTGGGCGCCGCGGAGGTGGTTCTCTTGACGTACGCGGCCCCCGAGGCTGCGTTGGCACAAGCTGAAACAGAGCTCGCCAAGCTGCCGTGCACGCGCGCGGTGAAGGCGCGCATCCGCGTGATGGCCGCGGACGCGAAGGGAGTTTGAGATGAGGGGCCTCCTCGCGACCGAGCGCGGCGTCATCCGCCGCTGGAAACAATTCCTGCCCGTCACCGAGCGCACGCCGGACCTGAGCCTGGGCGAGGGCGACACGCCGCTCGTCTTCGCGCCGACGCTCGCCAAGGACCTCGGCTGCGCCGAGCTGTGGCTCAAGTGCGAGGGCATGAATCCCACCGGCTCGTTCAAGGACCGCGGGATGGTCATGGCCGTGGCCAAGGCCAAGGAAGAGGGCGCGAAGATCGCTGTGTGCGCCTCGACGGGGAACACCTCGGCGTCGGCGGCGGCGTATTGCGCGGCGGCGCAGATCCAGTGCCGCGTGGTGGTGCCGAGCGGAAAGGTCGCGCTCGGAAAATTGTCGCAGGCCGTCGCGCACGGGGCGCGCATCGTGGTGCTGCAGGGCAACTTCGACGCGGCGTTGCGGGCCGTGCGCGCGCTGTCTGAGCGCACGCCGATCGCGCTGGTCAACAGCGTGAATCCCTTCCGGCTCGAGGGCCAGAAGACGGCGGCGTTCGAGGTGATCGAAGCGCTGGGCCGCGTGCCGGATGGCCTCGCGCTGCCGGTGGGAAACGCGGGCAACATCTCGGCGTACTGGAAGGGCTTCGTCGAGCACGCGCAGCGCGAAGTGGCCGCGGGCCGCCCCGGTGCGCGGCCGATCCTCTACGGCATCCAAGCGCAGGGCGCGTCGCCGCTCGTGCAGGGCAAGCCAGTGGCGAATCCGGAGACGCTGGCGACGGCGATCCGCATCGGACATCCCGCGAGCTGGGATCTCGCCGTGAAGGCCAAGAGCGAATCGGGCGGTCTCTTCGACGCCGTGGACGACGCCGCGATCGTGCACGCGTGGAAGCGCTTGTCGACCGAGGCCGGC
>JAFEBC010001006.1 GCA_018266095.1 Deltaproteobacteria bacterium | reverse complement strand
CGCGCGCACGGTGAACGTCGTCGCGTCGGCGGCCGCGGGCGTGTTGGGATCGTCGGAGAGCACGGGCACCGCGAGCTCGGTGGCCTTGAGCTGCGCCTGGTTCGACACCACGGTTCCATCGCGCGTGAGCGCCGCCACCGTCGCGCGGAAGCCGAGCGTCACCGTGGCCGCCTGTCCCAGCGACTGCAGCGCCGGCGTGGTGGCGCCCGTCCAATCGATGCGCGCCGGATTCCCGCCCGCGGCCGGCGTGAGCTGCCCGCCCTGCGTCGGGATCAGGTTCGACAGGTGCGTGTCGATCACGTCGCCCACCGTCACGTTGGTGGCCGTGCCGCTGCCTCGGTTGGTGACCACGATGGTGTAGTCGACGAGATCGTTCGGGTGGATGGTGCCGTCTGCGCGCGGCGTGACCGCCTTGACCGTCTTGTCCAGCCGCACGTCCGCGAAGTGCACGGTGATGCGCGTCGGGTCCTTGGCCGCCGCCGTGGACGGATCGTCGGTGACGAACACGAGCCCCTCATCCGAGGTGAGCTGCGCCTGGTTCGAGATGACGTCGCCGTCGTGCGCGCCCGCGTTCACCTGCGCCGTGAAGGCCAGCGTGACCGCGTTGTTCGCGCCCGGCGCGAGGCTTCCGAACTGCGGCACCTGCGCCGAAGTCCAGGTCACGAAGCCGCCGGCGACCTGCCCGCCCTGCGACGCGGCCACGTTGGTCAACTGCGGATCGATGGGGTCCTTCACCACGACATTGCGCGCCACGGTGTTGCCCGTGTTCACCACCGTGATGGTCCAGCTCAGCGTGTCGCCCGGCCGCAGCACGCCCGGCGCCGACTGGTTCTGCACCGTGACCGTCTTGGTGGTCGTGGACAGGTCGGGCTTCGCGGTGACCTTCACCACCGTCGGATCCTTGGCCGCCGCCGTGGACGGATCGTCCGAGAGCTGCGGCGTCGTGATCTCGCTCGAGGTGACCTGCGCCTGGTTCGCGTAGGTCGTCGCGTCGGCGGTGAGCGGCGGGACGCGCGAGGTGAAGCGCAGGAGCACGCTTCCACTCGGCGTCAGCGTGCCCGGCGTCCAGGTGATCGTCGTGCCCGACAGGGTGCCGCCGTCGAGCGGCGTGATGGTGTCCAGGCCCGCAGGCACCGCGTCGCTGACGCTCACATTGGTGGCCTGCGCGTCGCCCGCGTTGGTGACGTTGATGGCCCAGGTGATGACCGTCCCCGGCGGCACCGGCGCGGTGATCGGCTGCCCGCTCGCGTCCAGCGCCACCTTGCTGATGGTCGACAGATCCGGCGCCGACTTCACCAGCAGCACCACCTCGTTCGTGCGCACGCCCGGCGCGATCTCGGCCGAATTCAGCAGCGCGGAGTTCTTGATCTGCGTCCCGTCCGCGAGCGGCTTCGCGATCGTCGCCGTGAACGTCAGCGGCGTGCCCGCGCCGAGCGGAAGTTTGGTGAGCGTCCATGTCACCGTGCGCGAGGGCGCATCGAACGTGCCCCCTTGCGTCGCCGACACGAACGTCAGGTTCGGATCGAGCACATCGGCCACCGTCGTCTGCGTGGTCTCCGCGTCGCCCGTGTTCTTGGGCGTGATGGTGAAGAGGATGGTGTCACCCGGATGGATGGTGCCGTCCGTGTGCGTCTGGTTGGTGAACGCCTTGCTGCTCGTCGACAGATCGGCCGCGGCCACGATGGTGATGCGCGTGGGGTCGGTCGCGCCCGGCCGCGTGGGATCATCGGTGAGCTGCGGCGTGGTCAGACCAGTCGCCGCGATGCTGCCCTGGTTGTCGATGGTCGTGCCGTTCGCGAGCGGCTTCGCCACCAGCGCATCGAAGGTGAGCGTCGTCGCCGGATCGCCCGGATGGATGGCGGTCGGCAGCGTCCAGGTGATGACGCCGTTGGCGAACGTGCCGCCGTTGGCGATCGGCGTCACCGGCGTCAGGCGCGCGTCGACAGGATCCGTGACCACCACCGACTTCGCGTCGGCATCGCCCGTGTTCGCGATCGAGATCGTGTAGCGGACCGTGTCGCCCGGATGGATGCCGGCGGTGGTGTGCGGCGGATTGCCGGGCGCGGCCGCGACCGTCTTGGTGGACGTCGACAGATTGGGCGCCGAGACGATGGTGACGATGGTGGGATCGTGCGCGGCAGGCGTGGCGGGATCATCCGAGAGCACCTGCACCGTCGTGCCCGAGCCCGAGATCGCGTTCACCGTCGCCTGGTTCGGGATCTGCGTGCCGTTGTCGAGCACCGCCTGGAGCTTGAGCTGCAAGGACACCGTGAACTGCGCGCCCGGATTGAGCGTCGTGGGCCAGGCCACTGCCAGGGCCGACGCGCCCGCGTTGAAGGTCGCCGCGCCGCCATCGCTCGCCGTGGCGCTGACGAAGGTGAAGCGCCGGTCGATCGGGTCCGTGATGGCCACCCCGCTCGCGGCCTGCGTGCCCTTGTTCGGCACCGTCAGCGTGTACGTCAGCGTCTCGCCAGGATGGCGCGGCGAGCCGCCCTCGAGCTTCTTGGTGAACGCGGAGAGGTCCGGCCGGTTCGACACCTTGAAGCAGGTCTTGGGCGCGCCCGCGGCAGTCGCGTCGGGGTTGACCGTGGTGGCCGGCGAGGCCAGCTCGGGCGTGGTCAGCGAGCCCTGGTTGCACACCTGCGACTGATCAGCCGCGCCCGTGGCGAGATCGCCCTCGATGGTCACCGTGGTCTGCGCGCCCGCGGCCAGCGCGCCCAGGTTCCACTGCAAGGCGCCGCCCGGACCCGGCGTGTTCCCCGGCACCGTGGTCACGTTCACGAGCTGCGACGGCACGCTGTCGGTCAGGATCACGTCCGACGCCGCCGAGTTGCCCGTGTTCTGCACCACGATCGTGTACGCCACGCGATCGCCCGGCGAGAACAGCCCGTCGCCGTTGGCGTCCGTCTTGATGGCCACCGCCTTCGTGCTCTTGCCCAGCTCGGGCTGCGACACGATGGTGAACGTCGCGTGCGAGGTGGTCGTGCTGGGCACGTCGCTCGCCGAGAGCTGGCCCACGTTGTCGCAGACGGTGCCCGCCGTGGCCGCGGGATTGACGGTCGCGTCGAGCGTGAGCGTGACCGGCGCGCCCGGCGCGATCTTGGCGAGCGCGGGCGTCGTCGACTTGTTCCAGGTGACGATGTTGCCCGACACGAGGCCGCCCTGCCCCGGCACCGGATTGGTCAGGCACGCGGCCAGCGGATCGGTGACCACCACGTCGTCCGCGGTGGAGTCGCCCGTGTCGCTGATGCTGAAGGTGTACGTGACCTTGCGGCCCGGCAGCGCGGTGCCCGGCGCCTCGATGGCGAAGGCCTTGGTGCTCGAGCTCAGGCTGCCCGTCGAGGCCACGATCACGGTCGCGGTGGACGTCTTCTGCGCCGCGGTGATCTCGCTCGAGGTGACCTGGCCCGCGTTGTCGATGCGCGTGCCGTTGGCGATGGCCGCCGCGAGATGGGCCGAGAACTGCAGCGTCGCGGAAGAGCCCGCCGCCAGCGAACCCGGCAGTGTCCACGTGAGCGTGTTGCCCGAGAGCGTCCCGCCGCCGCTGGCGCTGCCCGCGTCGTAGAGGAGGTTCGCGTCCAGCGTGTCGGTGACCGTGACGTTCGTCGCCGGGGACACGCCCGTGTTGTTCACGGTGATCGTGTAGAGGAGCTGGTCGCCGGGCTTGACGGCATTGTTGGGCCGGCCCTGCACATCGGTCACTGACTTGGTGGAGGTGGTGAAGTCCGGGAACGCGGTGAACTGCATCACCACCGTCGTGGGATCCGCCGCGCCGCCGACCGCGGGGTCGTCCGAGGGAATCGTCCCTGTGCCCCCGATGCTCTGTGCGGCGAGCTCGGGCAACAGCTTGCCGTTGATCTGCCCCGCGCTCACGCCGGCCGCTGCGAAGTCACTCTGCGTGTACGCGGTGACCGCCCAGACAACCTGCAGGCTGAAGTTCGCGGGCACCGTGATGTTGGAGATGCTGAAGACGCCGGTCGCATTGGCGCCGCCGCTGGAGCTCACAGACAGGCTCGCGGACGGATCGCCCCGGCTCTCCACGCGCAGGCCCTTGGTGTACGGCGGCGCCGAGACGTTGACCGTCACGCCCGTGGCCGCGGCCGCGCCCGAGTTGACCAGCGTCAGCGTGTACTCGAGCAGGTCCCCCGGCTGCGCGCCGTGCGGGGCCGAGGTCGAGGTGGCGCCGTTCACCGCCACCGTGAGCTGCGGGGTCTG
>JAFEBC010001005.1 GCA_018266095.1 Deltaproteobacteria bacterium | reverse complement strand
GGCCGCACCTTGGGGACGTTCTCCTCGAACCCGCGCTTCACGCTTGCTCCTTCGCACCCGGCGCCGTGGCCAGCTTCAGCTTGGGCGCCTCGCCGATCTTCGCGCGCACCTCATCGAGCACGGCCTGGATGTCCTCGGCGCCCTTGCTCTCCGCATCGTACGCGAAGATGGGCGTGCCCTCGCTCGAGGCCTGCGCGAACTTCGTGCACTGCCGGATGACCTGCTTCACCAGGAAGTCCGGATAGTGCTTCTCCAGCGCCTCGCGCGCCTCCTTCGCGATCTTGTAGGTCGCGTTGTAGGCGTTGATGACGATGAAGATGTGATCGAGCACGTGCTCGAGATCCTCCTCGAGCGACTGCACGGTTTCGAAGAGCAGCTTCAAGCCGTGGAAGCTCAAGAAGTCCGCGAGCACGGGCACGAAGAGATCGTTCGCGGCCATGAGCGCGTTGAGGTTCAAGAGGCCGAACGACGGCGGCGCATCCAGCACCACGAAGTCGTAGCGCGTCTCCACGTCCTTCAGGCAATTGCGCAGCCGGAACTCGCGCGCGGCGAGCGGCATGAGCGAGAGATCGATGGTGCTCATCGACAGGTTCGACGGCACGAGATCCAGGCCCGGCATGCCCGTCGGCACGATGACCTTCTCGATCGGCACCTTCTTGATGATGGCGTCGAACAGCGTGTGCGCGGCCTCTTCGCCCTCGACGCCCAGGCACTTGCTTGCGTGGCCTTGCGAGTCGAGATCGATGACCAGCACGCGGTGGCCCATCTCGGCCAGGCGGAAGGCGTAGCTCGTCGACACGCTGGTCTTGCCGGTGCCCCCCTTGAAGTTCAGGAAGAGCTGCTTGCGCATCGGACGGCGCGCCGGCATCAGGTTCAACTGCTTGCGGGCCGTGTCGAGGTCCTGCGCGGTGTACGTCGGCTTCACGCCCGGCGGCAGCGGCTCGCGCGCGAGGGCCAGCGTGCCGCGCGATTCGGCCTGCGCGAGCTCCTGCGTCGACAGGCCGAGCACCTCGGCGAAGCGGCGGGCGTTGTACTTGATCGCGTCCATTGGCTAGCTCCTCCCTTGCGCGCCGGTTTCCTCGGCGGCAGCTCCCGCGACCAGACGGCGGCCCCGGCGTGCGAGGCGGCCTTCGGACACGAGCCTTGCGATCAGTGCAGAGCTCTCGTCGGTCGAGAGCGACAGCGTTTCAGCGAGCTCGACCTCGGTGAGGCCGAAGATGGACGCGCGCACGGCGTGCAGGGCTTCCTTCGAGTGCCCGTCGAGCTTGGGCAGGCGCGGCGCGGGCGCCCCGGATTCGGCGAGCGGCGCGACGGGCAGGTCCTCGGAGTCGTGTGCCCGCGCGGGGACCGATGCGGCGGGCACGTGATGCGAGGG
>JAFEBC010001004.1 GCA_018266095.1 Deltaproteobacteria bacterium | reverse complement strand
GCCGTCCTCGAGGATGAAGGTGATCATCTCGCTGGGCGAGCTCTGCATCGAGGGAGCGGCGAGCGCGGCGAGGCACATGCGCATGCGCTTCAAGCCCGAGCGCGCCTTGGCGGGGACGAGCTGATCGAGGTCGTGCTTGCCCAGCTCCACGCGCGGATCGCGGCCCGCGCGCGCGGCCTCAGCGAGGTGACTCCAGAGGGCGTCCGCGCTCGCCGCGCCGATGCCCGGCGCCAGCTTGATCACGCGCTTGAACGACAGCTCGTCACGCGGGTTCTGCAGGAAGCGCAGGTGCGCCAACACGTCCTTGATGTGCGCCTGCTCGAAGAAGCGCACGCCCGAGCGCACGCGGAACGGGATCCCGCGCCGCATCAGCTCCATCTGGATCTCCATGGAGTGATGGTGCGCGCGGTAGAGCACGGCCTGCTCCTTGAGCGGGATGCCCTCCTCGCGCAGCTCGAGCAGGCGCTGGGCCACGAACTGCGCCTGCTGGTGCACGTCGCGCAGCGGCACGAGCGCCGGCAGGACGCCCGGATCGCGCCAGCTGGTGAGCACCTTCTTGAACTGCTTCTGGTTGCGCGCGATGGACGCGTTGGCGAGCGCCAGGATCTGCGGCGAGGAGCGGTAGTTCACCGTCAGCATCAGCCGCTGCGTCTCGGGCCAGCGCTCGGGGAACTTGAGGATGTTCTCGAAGTGCGCGCCGCGGAAGCCGTAGATGCTCTGCGCGTCGTCGCCCACCACGAGCAGGTGCCGGTGCCGCGCGGCCATCAGATCGACGATGTCGCCCTGCAGCTTGTTCGTGTCCTGGTACTCGTCGACGAGCACGGCGCTGAAGCGGTCCTGCAGGCTCCGGCACGCGTCCGGCAACTCCACGAGCAGGCGCTTCCAGTTGAGCAAGAGGTCGTCGAAGTCCATCGCGTTCATCGCCGCCTTGCGCTCGGCGTAGCGGCGCGACACCGCGAGGATGCCGTCCTCCACCGCGGTGAACTGCGGCGAGTCGTGCTGGATGACCTCGGAGAGCGAACGCTGCGTGTTCACCGCCGACGAGTACAGATCCGCGAGCACGTCCGCGCGCGGGAAGCGGCGCTGGCCCACGCCGAGACTGAGATCGGCCGTCGCCGAATCGAAGAGCTCCTTCGAGTCTTCACGATCGAGCAGCGCGAAGCGATCCGCGTAGCCCAGCTTGGGCGCGTGATCGCGCAAGAGGTGCAGCGCCACCGAGTGGAACGTGCCGCCGCTCATGCGCCGCAGATCGACGCGGCAGATGGCCTCGACGCGCGCCATCATGTCCCGCGCGGCGCGGTTGGTGAACGTGAGCAGGAGGATGCGCTCGGGCGGCGTGCCCGTCTCGAGCAGGCGGGCCACGCGGTAGGTCAGCGCGCGCGTCTTGCCGCTGCCTGCGCCCGCG
>JAFEBC010001003.1 GCA_018266095.1 Deltaproteobacteria bacterium | reverse complement strand
GCAAGGACGCGCAGGGCCAGGAGCAGAAGTTGGGCAGCGGCAAGTACTTCACCGTCTGGCGCCGCCAGGCCGACGGCGCGTGGCGCATCGCCTTCGACATCGGCAACGACGACCCCAAGTAGACGCAGGCAGCCGCTGCACGCGCGTACAGTCCTGCGCCGCGCGAAGCGTGAAATCGCGGCGCGGTTTCGAGCGTATTGTGCGCGCTTCGCAATGACACCGAGGTCCGCATGCACCGTTCGATCGCGCCCCTGCTCGCCGCTTCGTCCCTGTTCGCAACCGCTGCCAGCGCCGTCGCGCCCCCGGAGGCGCCGGTGATCCCGAGCGCCGCAGAGCTCAAGGCGCAGAACGCGAAGTTCGCGCCGGTCGAGCTGAAGGTCGATCTCGCCAAGCTGCCCGCGAACGAGAAGGCGGCGCTCAACGAGATCATCGAGGCCGCGCGCATCATGGACGGGATCTTCCTGCGCCAGACCTGGAGCGGCTCGCCGGCGATGCTGTCGGATCTCGCGCGCGATGATTCGCCGCTGGGCCGCGCGCGCCTCGATGCGTTCCTCATCAACCAGGGCCCGTGGCTGCGCATCGATCACGACAAGGCGTTCATGCCGGGAGTGGGCGCGAAGCCCGAGCAGGGCAACTTCTATCCGCGCGTGACCAAGGACGTGATCGAGACCTGGCACAAGTCGCTCAGCGCTGAGCAGAAGGAGCGCGCGACCGGGTTCTTCACCACCATCCGCCGCGAGGGCGACAAGTTCCTCATCGTGCCCTACTCCACCGAGTACCAGGGCGAGCTCGCCGACGCGGCGATGCACCTGACCGCGGCCGCGGCGCTGACCACGCAGCCCACGCTGAAGAAGTTCCTGGAGACGCGCGCGGCGGCGTTCCTCTCGAACGACTACTACGCGAGCGACGTGGCCTGGATGGAGCTGGACGCGTCCATCGAGCCGACCATCGGGCCGTACGAGGTCTATGAGGACAACTGGTTCAACGCCAAGGCCGCGTTCGAGTCGTTCATCGGCCTGCGCGACGACGCCGAGTCGCAGAAGCTGGCGAAGCTCGCGGACGAGCTGCAGGGCCTGGAGAACGCGCTCCCGCTCGACGCCGCGCTCAAGAATC
>JAFEBC010001002.1 GCA_018266095.1 Deltaproteobacteria bacterium | reverse complement strand
GAGGTCCGTCGCCACCAGGGTCACGTCGCTGTCGCCGGGGCTGAGCGGGATGGCGAGCTGGAACGACCCGCCGATGACGCTCACCTGCGCGCCGTTGATGACGAGCGAGGCGAGGTTCGCGTCGGTGACCGTGCCCTGCAGCGTATACGGCGTCTCGCTGACGAAGGCGGGCGTGGCGGATGGCCGCGTGACCGTGAGCACGGGCGGCGTGCGATCGACGTGCACCAGCGTCTGCGCGCTCGCGGTGCGGCCCAGCGCGTCGGTGACCTGCGCGGTGAAGGTGTGGTCGCCCTCGGCGGGCATGGCGCTGGTGGTGAACGCGCCGCCATTGAGGGAGACGCTGCTGCCGTCGACGGTGACGCTGAGCGGCTGCGCGCCGCCAGAGACGTGGCCGCTGACGGTGATGACCTGCGCCGAGAGCGTGGCGCCCGAGGCCGGCGCGTCGAGGAGGATCGAGGGCGCGGGCGGCGTGCCAGCGTCAGCGCCTGCGTCGGGTGTGCCGCCTGCATCGACGGTGCCGCCGCCATCCGGGGTGCCCGCGTCCGGGCCAGCGTCAAGGCCAGCATCCGGGCCAGCGTCGGGCGTGCCTGCATCGGGGCCAGCGTCGGGTGCGGGCGGCGTGCGCGTGAGGTGCAGCGTCACCGCCGTGGTCAGGCCGTAGCCATCGGTGGCGAGGAAGTGCAGCGCGTTGTCGCCCACGGCGAGCGCGCTGTTGGCGGTGAACGTGCCATCGGAGCCCACCGTGACCTGCGCGCCCTCGAGCGTGAGCGCGACCTGATCGCTTGAGTCCGCCGCGCTGGCCGTGCCCGTGATCTGGACCGAATCGGCCTCGGTGCTGCTGCCGTCCGCGGGCGCGGTGATGGCCAGCGCGGGCGGCGTGAGGTTCGCGCGCACGTGCACCGTCTGCGTCGTGGCGTTGTTCGCCGCGTCGGTGGCCACCACGGCGATCGCGTTCGCGCCCGCGACGAGGGCCGCGCTCGTGCTGAACGAGCCATCGCCCGCCACCGGCACCGGCACGCCCGCGACCGTCAGCGTCACCGGGTTCGCGTCGTGCACCGTGCCCTGCACTGTCACCGAGAGCGCGGCGAGGCGTGCGCCCTCTTGCGGCGCGGCCACTGTCAGCACCGGCGGCGTGCGGTCGAGCGTCACTTGCAGCGTGGCCTGCCCGCTGTTGCCCGCTGTGTCGATGGCGACCGCGAGGAGCGTGTTGAGGCCGTCGCTCAAGGCGACCTCGCCCTGCCAGGTGCCGTCCTGCGCCAGCGAGAGCGAGGTGTTGCCCACGGTCACCGACGCGAGCGGACCGGCCTCCGCCACCGTCACGATCACGGGAAGCGGCGTGGCCGGCACGATCGCGTTCGGCTGCGGGCTCACGAACGACACCAGGGGCGGCGTCTGATCGAGGACGAACGTGACCTGCT
>JAFEBC010001001.1 GCA_018266095.1 Deltaproteobacteria bacterium | reverse complement strand
CGTGCGAGAGCGCTGCGTCGAGGAGCGGCAGGTAGTGCTCGCGCTCCTCGGGCGGCAGCTTGAGGCGCGCGGCCAGGCGCGCACGCGCAGCTTCATCGGCCTCGCCCGACACGTACTCGAGCAAGCCCGCGAGCGCGCGCTTTCCGCCCAGGCGCTCGAGCGCTTCGGTGGCCATCTCCTGCAGGCCGTCATCGGCGTCGTGCAGCGCGGCGAGCAGCGGCTCCAGGCCCTCTTCCGCGCGCAGCCGGCCGAGCGACACCAGCGCCACCTCGCGCACGCGCGGCGCCCCCGAGCGCGCGAGCTCGACCAGCCGCGAAGCGGGCAGGGCGCCTGCGGACAGCCCGGCCAGACGCACCATCGACTCCGCCAGCGCCGGATCGTCGCCGCGCATCGACCAGAGGATCTTGTCGTGCAGCGCGCCCAGATCGGCCGGCACGCGCGCGTGCGCCTCGCGCAGGGCCGCCAGCGTCAGGCTCGCGGCCGAGAGCACGCGCGGATCCTCCTCCTGCGCCGTGAGCGCCACCACGGCGTCGAGCGAACCCTTCGCGCCCAGCTCCGCGAGCCCCGTCAGACCGGCGATGCGCAGGTCGGGCCGCTCGGGCTCCGACTTCACGAGCTGCACCAGCACGGGCGCCAGCGCAGAGAGGCGCAGGTTGCCCGCGACATACGCCGCGCGCCGCCGCACGGCGACCTCGGGATCGGTCAGCATCTTGGAGAGCAGCCGCTCGCACTGCGCGCGCTCCGACTGCGAGAGCTCCTCGGGGCGCGCCGCGACCTGAAGGGCCCAGATCACCGCGCCGCGCACCAGCGCCGACCCATCGTCCGACACCGGAGACATCGAGCGCAGGATCTCGTCCACGCTCGCGAACGCTCCGATGGCCTGCGCCGCCGCCGCCCGCAACGTCTCCGGCTGCGCTGCGTCCGTGACGATCTTCAGCAGCGACTCGCGCTCCCACGGCTCGTCGGCCTCGATCGAGCCCAGCGCCCGCGCGCGCACCGCCATGGGCACGCCCGCGTCTTGCGCCACCTCGAGGAGGAAGGTCGTCACCTTCGGCGAGCGCACCTCGCCGATGACCTGCACCACGCCCTCGGCCTCGTCGGCGAGCAGCATGCGCGCTTGCTCCAAGACGTCATCGACCGGCAGCGTGCGCAGCCGCCGCGCCAGCGCCGAGCGCACCGCGCGATCCTTCTCGGTGAGCGCCACCAGGATGCGATCGCCCGCGTCCTTGTTGCGCTCGGCCTTGAGCGCGCGCGAGGCGAAGCTCGCCACCAGCCGGAGCTCCGCGTCGGCCTCGCGCGCCATGCGCCGCAGGAACGGCAGGACCTCTTCGCGCCCCAGCTCCGCCAGATAGCGCACGGCGGCGATGCGCACCTGGCGTGACGGTTCGTTCTCCAGGAGGCGCACCGCGGGCTCGACCGCGAGCAGGGAGCGGATCTCGGTCAGCGCCGTCAGCGACACCGCGGCGTCTTCGTCCCCTCCGGCGAGCAGCTCCACCAGCCGCGGCGCCGCGCTCTGCGCCCCGAGGTGCCCGAGCGAAGCCATCGCCGTGCGGCGCAGCGAAGGCTCGAGCGCGTCTCCCAGGAAGCGCGTGGCGATCGCCGCCTCCAGCGCGGGGAAGCCGATGCCGCCCGCGGCCACGATCGCGGCCTCGCGCATCT
>JAFEBC010001000.1 GCA_018266095.1 Deltaproteobacteria bacterium | reverse complement strand
GGTCTTGGGCGCCGCGAACTCGTCGTCCTCGGGCGGCGGGGCCTTCTTGGCCTTCGTGGGCTTCTTGGGCCGTGGCGCGACCTCGTCCTCGTCGGGCGGCGGGGCCTTGACCTTCTTGCGCCTGGCCGGCGGCTCCTCGGACCCCGACTTCTTTTTCTTGTCCTTCTTCTTCGGCTGTTCGGTCTCGTCGCCGCCGGGCATCCAGAACGGCGTCGGCCCGTCCTCCTGCGCGCGCGCCGCCGCGGGCGCGAGCTGGAGCAGCGCAATGCAGAGCACAGCGAGCCCGAGCCGCGTCGTCACTGGCAGGGCTCCAACGGGGGCGTGGGCGTGATGTCGCTGCACGAGGGGAGGCTGGTGACCGAGAGCGAGCTGAAGCGATTGATGAACAGGCCGCACAGCGCCGGCTTGCGGTCGCTGGAGGCGGTGCCGACCAGCGTGTCGAGGGCCGTGGCCAGCGAGAGGTTCCCCGAGCTCGCCGACGAGGCCTGGCCGAGCGGGTTGAGCGAGCCCAGCGTGTCCGACGCCGCCTCAGTGCGCGAATCGCCCGAGGCCTCCCACAGCGCCGCGCCGAGCACGGTGCCGAGCGGATACGGATCGTACGGCGGATCCCCTGGCCGATCCGGCGCCTCCAGCGCGGCCAGCATGGACGCATCGCCGCAGCGCTGCAGGTCCAGATCGCGCGCCGCCGCCTCCTGCTGCAGGGACTTCTCGAACCACTCTGGATCCTCGCCCGCCGCCGCGCCCAGGAAGTCCGCGAGGCCCATGGCCACCGACTGCCACACGTGGTTGCCGACGACCGCGTCCGGATCGGCCGTGCCGCCGTACACCGACGGGTTGTTCGGCCGCCCGCCCCAGGCCTTGGCCTGGATGGCCTGCAGGGCGAGGCCATGCGTCACCGCGCCCAGGTTGAAGTGCACGGGCAACTGCTGCGCGCCCTCGGTGGCCTTGGGGAAGAAGAACGCGCCCAGCGGCGGGTAGTAGATCTCGCCGTTCTTGAGCGGCGTCAGGCCCGTCTCGTCGGTGAGGTCGGTGTGCGCGAAGAGGTTCGCGGCCTTGAGGTCGCCCAGGCCCCAGGTGTTGAACGCGGCGCGCGCGCGCTCGACGTTGACGTAGGCCGTCAAGAGCTCCAGCGAGGTGAAGTCCTCGGGGTAGACGAGGCCGCCGTTGAGCAGGCTGTACGAGAGCGAGACGCCGCCCGCGGGCGAGGTGAAGAAGGCCGCGTTGAGCGAGGCCACCGTCTGCGAGGAGTCCTTGACGCTGGCCGTGTCGACGTTGACCACGCC